>JAICXS010000382.1 GCA_025934615.1 Nitrospiraceae bacterium | reverse complement strand
GCTCGAAGCCGTCGGTGTCGACTCGCTGACCGCCTACGTCGATCGCCATGCCGATTGGAAGAACCGCCTCTTTGACCTCGCGCTCAAATGCTACCCGGTCGCGGCGGCGGAGCGCTGTACGAGCCCCGTCTGTCATCGCATTACGTTTATGTATGCTCCGCTGTATGAGCACGCTCAATTAAACACGCTGACGCACGAGACGCTCCATGAAACATTTGGGATCGCCAATATGCGCGCGTTCGAGCATTTGGCGCTGATGACGAAAAAAGGCCATGTGGTGACCGCCACCGGCGAAGACGCGTATCTTCCTCATCTCGACAGGCTGGCCATTCCTATCACGTTCATCCACGGTGCACGCAATGAGTGCTTCCTGCCGGCAAGCACCGCGAAGACCTATGAGTTGCTGCAACAAGCCAATGGCGCCGCTCTCTATCGACGTCATGTCATTCCCGACTACGGCCATATCGACTGCATTTTCGGCAAGAATGCGGTGAAGGACGTCTATCCGCTCATCCTGCAACATTTAGACGAGACGCCCTGATGAGGTTTTTATGGTGATTCGACTTTAAAGGAGGCGCGCATGCCTGATCAGGATCGACAGAAGATGGTCGGGTGGTATGACCCCGGTCAGCTCCTGCGGACCGCCGGCGAAGTGGTTATCTCGACGATTTTCGGCCGCAATGCCGATCAGCGGGTCATCGAGGCGATGTTCGCAGATACCCATACGGTCACCCTGCCCGATCCGACCGATTCTCGGCTGACCAAAGACGGCATTGAAGACTATTCGGACTTGCCAGAACTGTGGATCGATTATGTTGCCGATCTGGGAGATGGCTGGAATTCGACGTACTCGGTGGCCTATAACGTCGGCCAGCCCAAGCTCTCGTTCAGCGATGCGGGCGGCCATCGCTACGAGACGGAGCACGGGCGCATTCTCATTTTCGGGGGCGACGAGGTGTACCCGACGGCCAGCCAACTGCAGTACAAACGACGGACCCTCGAGCCCTACGACTGCGCGTTTCCGAAGGAGGGCCGACCCGACTTGTATGCCATTCCCGGCAATCATGATTGGTATGACAGCTTGGTTGCCTTCAGCCGCTATTTTATCTCGAAGCAAGAGATCGATGGATTTCGCACGCGTCAGGCTCGGAGCTACTTTGCGTTGAAGCTGCCGCATGGATGGTGGCTCTTGGGGCTCGATGTTCAATTGGGCTCCTACGTCGATGGTTCACAGGTCGAGTATTTTGAGCAGGTTGCTCAGAACATCGCAGAGGGAGACAGCGTGATCATTTGTAACGCCGAACCCGTCTGGATCTATGATCATTTATACAAACAGTATGATCCAACCATGGATGACAGAAATCTCGACTATGTCGAGAAAGTGATTTTGAAAGGGAAGACCGTGCGGGTGTTCCTGGCAGGGGATCTGCACCACTATCGCAGACATGCGGCCGATGATGGTACGCAGAAGATCACGGCCGGCGGCGGCGGCGCGTTCTTGCACCCCACGCATAATGGCGGGTCGTTGCTGCCTAAGAAGTGGAAGATGGACGTAGCCACCATCCAAGAAGAATTTGACGCCCAGCCGGGGCGTCTTTTTCATCTTCAACAGAGTTGGCCGACACCGGAGGTCTCGAAGCGGCTCTGCTGGCGGAATCTATCGTTTCCAATGTTGAATTGGAAATTCGGGATTGCTCCCGCGACGCTGTATCTGCTCACCGCCTGGTCCGTAATGGCCGATATCGGACGCCTCGGTCTCTCTGAGGGAGGCGACGCCCTGCATAAAACGATTGAAACCGCCTTAAATCAACCGCTCGCTGTCTTCTGGGCCGCTGCCATATTCATCGGGTTCTGGGTGTTCACGGATACCCATTCGAAATGGTACAGACGCATCGCCGGGCCGATTCATGGATTCAGCCATGTGTTGGCCGTTTTTTCTCTGGGGTGGGGGGCGGCGTATGTAGCCGTGACGTGGATGGATCTACAGTTCAGATCGATTCCGCAACTGCTCGTGTCGGGAAGCATTATCTTTGCCGGGGGGTGGATCGTCGGATCGTCCATCTTGGGGTTGTATCTCTTGATCTCGCTCAACGGATTCGGTCGCCACGGCAATGAAGCCTTTTCTTCCTTGGCGATTCAAGATTGGAAACATTTTCTCCGACTGAAAATCGACCGCGAAGGCACGCTCACCATTTTTCCAATCGGCATCCGGCGAGTCCCACGTGAATGGACAACGCGCGAAAACTCGGAGTCTCGCTTCGTGGCAGCCGAACAGGAGGTCAAGCCCGAGCTGATTGATGGCCCAATCACCGTCACGCGTCGTCCCCCATCGGCGCCGCCGCTTCGACGAGCCTAGGATTTTCCACGCTCACTCTTCAGAGGTCCGACGAAACCGTACGCGACCTGTACCTTTGTGCACGTACATTCGGGCGCGCGGTCGTAGGATTAGGAGATTCGGGAGGCAATGAGTTTCCGAATGGGTTCTTCAGCGTCCAAGGATCGGAAGGCAAGCCCGCACTGCAGGGCCTCCGCCCACCGGACTTCAGCGGTGGCAATAATGATGGGAGAGCGCCCGGCTCCCTGGTAGATCAGGAGGCTTAAGGCGTGTCCGACGCTCAGCGGCGTCCGGCTGACAATCCGGCAGCCCTTGACGGAAACATCATAGAGAACCCCGGTCCCGTCGCGTTGGCCTGTAAACGTGACCGGCAATTTGACCGGAAAGCGATACGCTTCTCGCTGGATCATGAATCCGTCTAGGGTAAAGACTGAGTATGTATACCAGGGTACATAAATTTTATCTACATACATACAAAGGTGCAGGATGGCGAGCGGACGATGGAGACTAAAGACGTGAAAACCAAGTGCAGCGAAATCGGAGGGAAAGAATACTGAATGACTTTTAGGAAGGGTCCTCTGTTCCCCACGCGTCCTCGAGGCGTTGAGCGATCGCTTTGAGTCTAGCGGAAAGGCGCTCACGGTGATTCACCAATTCGCGCAGATGAATCTCCGGCGGGGTGAAGGCTGACGGCCGGCTCCGTTGCAACATCCTGGAACAAAGAATTGAGCGACTCACAACCGAATAGATCACATCGCAGTCAATGGGCTTGTGAAGGAACGCATAGGCTCCATACTTGAGCGCGTCCTGCTCTAATGCCCGTGAACCGCAGCCCGTGAGCATGATGACCGGCGTATCGGGACAGGCCACGGCGCACTCCTGTAACAAGTCCATGCCATTCAACCCCGGCATCCGAAAATCGCTGAGCACTGCATCG
>JAICXS010000478.1 GCA_025934615.1 Nitrospiraceae bacterium | reverse complement strand
GCTTCGAACTGCTGCTTTCAGAAGATGGAAAAGAAGCGAAAGGTGTCTGGTGGTATACCCGCGTGGGAGATCGGAAAAATATACCGGCCCGCCAATGGGGCGGCAGTTACGTGTGGAAACGCTTGAGTGCTGAACCTTCTACTCCTGCATCTAATCCTTGACGACTATCGAGGCAGCAGCGGCATTCTGAAGCCTTATCTTGTGAGACAATAGCAGCCGGCCTACAAGATACGCGCCTATATTCAGATATCGGGCTCATCGGCAACAGCGAATGCTAATGCTATTGAGCGCAATCGACGATCCTAACTTCCAGGGAGGAACTATGCGAATCATCATGGCTTTCTTGCTCGTAACCGCTTTAACGGCACCAGCGTTGGGCGCAGGAAACCATGATCACCATGCCGTTCCGACCTTGCAAGGTCAAACCACCACAGCAGTGAGCATACAAGGCAATACGGTCACGTTGACCTTCGGACCGATCGATTTGCCGTCCGGTCATGATGGCGAACTTGCCGCCAGCATGCCGAAGCATATTTTCGAACTCCCGAAGGACATGTATCTTGTCGGTTACAAGTCGGCCGTTTTCACAAAAGAGGGCAAACCACTGCCGCAAAATTATCTTCATCATATCTTGATGCTCAATAACGATAAAGAAAGCGTTTCATGCCCTGGCGAGCCATTATTTTTCGCCGGCGCAGGATTGGAGATGACCGAGGCGCGCTTCCCACAGGGTTATGGTGTGAAGCTGGGAAAAGGGAAGAAACTGATGTCCGTCGTCGCGTTTTACCATAAAGCTCCTCCGACCAAAGATGTAATGGCCACCTTCACCATGGAGATGGCGCCCGAAGGCGTTCCCATCAAAGAAATGGACGTGTATCAGGTCGGCGTGAACATCGTCTGTTACAGCAAGTTTGGGGAACGGGGCAAAGATCAGACGGATGAAGGAATTGAACTCAAACCCGGCGTACATGTGCTCTCTGCGCCAATTAAGTTTCGAATGGACGGCTGTGTGAAGTTTGCGTATCCGCATGGACATGATGAGTTACTTTTAATTGCATTGGAAGATAAAACCGAGAAGAGAACGCTGCTCCGCACGGTTCCAGACGTTGCACAAGATGGACGGTTTTTAGCCTTTCAGCCTCATCAAGTCTACCGAGACCCGCACGGCTTCCCAGTCGATACACAGCATGACTATGAAATGACGATGGTCTATCATCATTTATTGCATGTTCCGGACATCCAACATGGCATGGGGAACTATTTACTCTATATGACTCCCGGCTCGTGCCAATCTGACACACAGACAGCGGCAAATTAGCAGTCGTCTGTAAGAACACGGGGTGAATTCGATCGGTTGCCTACGTAAATCCATGCTGCCCTTGAAATGCTCACCCGAGTAGATTCTTTTAGAATACAGCGCCAAAGCCTCACACCGCACTAGGTCCAAAGTCCAATTGACTGCCATAGTCGTGTATGGCAGCTTACGTGCTTACGCCCCTCTACATCACAATTGACCGGGCCATATAGAGAGAGCCCTGCGACCCTAGCATTGCAGTGCCATTTGGCATCCGCGCTACGGATTTCTGCCAGGGCACCGGCTGGTCGCTATATTGGTCGCTATGATGTTCGCCTTACATCGAGTGATTTGTTGCCAGCCCTTTCGTCTACACCCTTGCCTCTTTCGTAGCTGTCTTTCTGTTTTCTCCCTCCTCTTTCAGGCGTCCTCAGGTGTGCTCAGCGTGGTTTCCGTGCTGCTCATTCACGAGGACGGCGTCGATGCCATCTGACGCTATCACGGTGCTGCTTGTTAGTGAGCAAGCCGAAGACGTCAAGCTCATCACGCAATGCTTGAGATCCTTTTACTTAGGCTGCCGGGTGGAAGCGGTCTACTCCTCCGAAGAAGCGTTGGAATGGGTTTCAAAACAAGATTGGCATATTATCATCTTGGATCAGTCGCTTCTCGAGTCTCATGTCGTCGTGACGCTTCAAGAGATACGACGCCGCGCTCCGCGATCAGCAATCGTAGTGGCCGCCAGTAGTCAAAGTACCGGAACAGCGCTCGACCTTTTGCGGCAGGGAGCCGATTACGTCTTGTTCAAAAACACGCCGGCCTTTTTGACGGAATTGCCGATCGTAACAGGTGAGGTACTAGAGAAGCGTGAGCTACGAGCCCGGCTCGACCTCGCTCATGATCGATATCTTCGCCTCATCGATAACCTGACCGACGTCGCGTATGAATTGGACGCAGAAGGGCGTTTTCTCTATGTCAGCCCGGCTGTGCAGCGGCTGCTGCATTACGATCCTCAGGCGTTGATCGGACTCCACTATTCGATGCTCATTCCGCCGGAAGACCTGGACTCGGCTCACCGGCGATTCAATGAACGTCGGGCGGAAAGCCGGGCAACCCGTCGATTCAAACTCCGTCTATTGGATAAGGATCGCCGCTTGCCGCCTCTCGCAGCCGAGCTCAATGCCACGGCCTTATACGATCG
>JAICXS010000379.1 GCA_025934615.1 Nitrospiraceae bacterium | reverse complement strand
GGCGTTTTTGGGGGCGTTATAAATCGTTGGTCAGTTAATTCCTGAGGGCGGCAATCTAATATCTGCATTTGATGGCCGCCGGTTCTCATTCATCATTCGTTATTACTTTTGCGGCGGGATCGCCAAATCCACCACCTTATTGTCATCATCGATCAGCAGCACGACGGACTCTCCCTTCGCGAGCTTCTCCACTTTGTCCCGCATCAGCGATCTGATCTGATAGGGCTGCTCTTTGCCGTTCGGCATGCGAATGGTAATGTGGTCCCCGTCCAGCGGCGCCGCGATCGTCCCCAACACTCGACGCTGTGCCCCCTTCAAGGGCGATTTCTTTTCGGGCGTTTCTCCGGCTCGGCTGACCGCTTCCTTGTTTGAGAAATTCACGTCCACGATCTTGTTCGTCTCGTCGACTAAAAAAATGGCGTCGGTCCCGACCGGAATAGAAGCCATCTTGCTGCGCGCTTGAGAACGAATCGTAAAGCTTAATTCTTTGCCATCATCGGTGCGAATTACGGCTTCATCATGTCCGATCACGAGTGGTTGGGCAATCTGTCCTTTCACGACTTGATGCTTCGCATGCCCCAAAGGCTGTCCCGAGTCATTGACGAGATGATAGTCAACGATGAGGTTTTGATCGTTCACGGTGATCTCAATCGCATCGCCTTTTTTGATTTCCGGCAGTCCTTTTTCCTTCGCCTGATTCAGTGGAATGTAGCGCGGCTGGACTTCTCCGGTGTTGACTCGGATTTGGTCGCTCTTAATCTCTTCCACCGTCCCCATAACTCGCTGCTCGCCTTGTAAAGTCTTCGTTTCGGCATCATGCGGCTGGGAAGCGGCCATTGCGCCGAGTGGAACGGCTAGCATACAGACTGCACTGACGATCCCGACCCACCTTTGTCGTGCCATGATAGTGCTCCTATTAGGTGAAAGTGATGCGGGGCGGCTCCCAAGGTGCCCCTTTGTTCCGACCTGCTCGGTCCCATCTGGTTAGGCCATAGGTGGTGCAAAGAATGTACCGTTGCACCGTTCTGATGCCTGCTTGAAAGGTAATAATAATGACTTCGAATCGATCTGTATGTCGGTGCCCTCGCTATCCCCTCATTCGGGGAAAATAAACAGGACGGAGTGTTCCTCAAGGCGGACAAGGTGTACGGTGTTTTACCGCGCAGACCGACAGATCAGACCAATACCCCCTGACCGATAGAGGACAATCGGGGAGTCCGACAAGGTCAAGAGAGCGAGAAGCTTTATCTTTTTTGATCCTGCGGTCGGTTACATTGTCCACCTAGTTTTGATCACTGTAGGACGGCCCATCGTTTGCTTATACTTTGACGTTCATCCACCACAGGACATTCTGGCCTATGGCGTCTCGTATTCTCATTGTTGACGACGACCCTGCTTTGCTGGAAGCGCTTCCTGAAAGTATCCGGACCCGTATGAAAGATATCTACGTGGATACGGCCGACTCAGGACGCCGAGCTCTCGCGCTCATTGCAGAAGTCGACTACGACGCGATTGTGACTGACATCAAGATGCCTGAACTGGATGGCCTGAGCGTCTTGGAAAAGGTTCGGCAGCTTCGGCCCGATACTCCAACGCTGCTGATTACCGGACATGGAGAGCGCGATTTAACGGTGCGGGCCCTGCGCGGAGGCGCCTATGATTTCATTGAGAAACCCATTGAGCGGGATCATTTCATCGCCTCTTTAGGCCGGGCCATTCAAGCCAGACAACTCAAACGCCAGGTGGAGGAGCAGAAGCAGGCGTTGGCTCAACATGCGGAACAGCTTGAGCACATGGTTCAGGATCGTACGTGCGAACTACTCAAGGCCAATCAAGCCAAGGACGAGTTTCTGAAGGCTCGGGACCTGGCCTTGGTCGAAGCGCAATCTGCCCACGAGCGGCTATCATTTCTAGCTGAGGCGACGCGCGTGCTCGTCACCTCACTGGACACGGATGAAACGCTACGAAGAGTGGCCCGCGCCTTAGTCCCGACGCTGGCCGACTATTGCCTCATCAGTATGATGATGAAAAATGGACATCTCCGTGTAGCCGCCGCGGCCCACCGCGATCCGGATAGACAAGATGCAATCGAACACATCTTGGAACACATCACCCCGGACGGCATGTCTCCCTCTCATCCCGTTACCCGCGTCTGTAAGACTCGCCACTCCGTGTTGTTCGAGGATGTCTCAAGCCGTAAAAGACAGCTTGGGGCCGATCGTGGCTACCTGGCGGCACATCGGGATCTCGGCGGACGCTCTGTCATGATTGTCCCTCTCTTGGCGCATGGAAATACGTTAGGTGTGATGACGCTGGGACGCCTTGACGGACGAGAGCCGTTCCAAAGGGAGGACTTGGAACTCGGAGAGGAGTTAGCCCGACGGACGGCCCTCGCCGTTGCAAATGCACGGCTGTACAGTGACGCGCAGGAGGCCAATCGCTTGAAAGACGAATTTCTGGCGACGGTCTCACATGAACTGCGCACCCCCTTGACCGCTATTTTGGGATGGGCCCAAATGCTGCAGGGCGGCACCTTGGATGAAGCGACCGCCCAACGCGCGCTCGGCAGTATTGAACGCAATGCGAAGTTCCAATCCCATTTGATAGAGGATTTGCTCGACATCTCTCGAATCAGCACGGGAAAGCTCAGGCTGGACGTCCGCCCTCTGGAATTGGGGCCTATTATCGAAGCGGCGGCTGATGCGGTTCGGCCCGCGGCCGATGCGAAAGGCATTCGAATCGAGAAGCTCATCGATTGGAAAGCCGGTTTGATTTCCGGAGATTCCGACCGACTGCAGCAGGTGGTGTGGAACCTGCTCACGAATGCGATCAAGTTTACGCCCCGCGAAGGCTGCGTACGAATTACGCTCAAGCGGCAACATCCTCACGTGCACATAGCGGTGAGCGATACCGGTCAGGGTATCAGCCCTGAATTCCTTCCCTATATGTTCGATCTCTTCCGGCAAGGCGATAGCTCGATTACGAGGAGTCATGGCGGACTGGGCTTGGGCCTCGCCATCGTTCGGCATTTGATCGAAATGCATGGCGGGACCGTAGACGCCCACAGTGAAGGCGAGGGAAAGGGAGCCACATTTGTCGTGGCGCTTCCCATGATCGGGATTCCCACAGTCGACCACAATGGCCACAAAGACGGAACGGATGTGCCTCAGCAGGCCATTTCGATGGACGGCGTGCCGGAATTGAAAGGCGTCAATGTGCTCATCGTCGACGATGAGCTGGAAACCCGGGAACTTCTCATAGAAGTGTTGTCGAG
>JAICXS010000051.1 GCA_025934615.1 Nitrospiraceae bacterium | reverse complement strand
GGTCAGCTTCGATCCTAATCGAATAAATTCTTCGTCCACCCATGCCGTCCGGCCAAGCGCTTTGAGCCGCTCCTGCAGGTGTGTATGGACGGGCAAGAGGTAATGCACGTCGTCCAACGCATAGGTCACCTGCTCCTTCGTGAGCGGCCGCTGACTCCAATTGGTAAACGTATGCGCTTTCGTTAACTTGACGCCGACGATGCGCTGCACCAACTGCGCATAGGCGATCTGTGTGCCGTATCCCACCATAGCGGCGGCAACCTGCGTATCGAAAATCGGAGTCGGCACGTGCCCGGTGTGTGCGTAGAATAATTCCAAATCCTGCCGCCCGGCATGGACAACTTTTTCAATGGCCGGATCGGCCAAGAGTGCTCCGAAATCATCCAATGAGCCGACCGCAGGAAAGTCGATGGCTGCCGAAAGATCTCCAGCAGCGACTTGGATCAGTTCGAGCCGCGGCACAAAACTATCTTCTCCGACAAATTCCGTATCGAGAGCGATGCGATCGTGATGACGCACGCGCTCGACAAAATGGCGCAGGCTCTGACGATCGGTAATATATGCAGGAGACGACGTCACGCGGTAGTTACTCCGATGGTGAATACGTGGCTTAGCCGGGATTGATCGGCGGTTCCGTATTACTCAAGCTTAAATGTTCTTTCAGAAACTGGTACGCTTCGATGATCCGGCGGAGTTCGGGTTCCGAGCTTCGGTCGCCTCGGCGCGCGTCCGGATGCAGCTTCTTTGCGCGGTCACGGAACGCGCGCGTCACGACGGTTAAGGAACTGCCGTATTCCACGCCCAGCGCGGCGTACGCATCGGTTGGGTTACTGATATCGCGCCCCCCCGGCGCCTCGCCCCATCCGCTCCCGGCGGCTTTGAAGAAATCCGCCATGTTGATCCGGCGGCGCCGCCGCCGCGGCCGCTGCCGCACCTCACTATCGAATTCATCGAAGCGATCCTCCATGAACTCCAGACGGGAGTCCAGGCGTTGCGCACTCGACAGGTCGACGACCTGCGCCATTTCTTCCTCGATGAGTGCCAAGGAGCGATCGATTTCTGTCAAGCCTTCCTCGATCCGAAAATAGCTGTCTACGCGGTCTTCCATCATGGAATCGATCGCCACTTCCAAACAGTCTTCCGTTTTCGCGCGAAGCTCGACAATGCGCTTTCTCATTCCGACTTGGAATTTCCCAAATGTTCGCGCGTTAAACGGCATGTTATGGCTGACCCGCAGTAACTCGCACGAGCGAAGCCGACACCCGGACTCAATAGGCGCGCATTGTAGCATAAACATTTTAAGCGACGACAGCCGCAGCGGCCTGCTCGTTGTCCGAACAGTCACGCTATGGTAGACTCCCGCCCTTTGTAGAAAGCCGTTAGCTATCAGCCGTCAGCAGCCTCGGAAGGGGACGTAGGGAAGTACATGAGTAACCCAGTAATTGGTCGTTGAAGGCACATACTCAATGACCAGTTACTGAACGACTGCTTTTGGCCTGAGCTCTTAAGGCTGACGGCCCATCACGATCATGGAGGAATCATGAAAGGACTTTCTGTACCGTTGTCTTTCGCGTTCATCACATTCATAGCATCGACCGTGGCGATGGCAGCCGATCCGTCCGGGTATGGCCAGGCCGGCGGTGAATTCGATATCAAGCTCTCGCGCGTCCCCTCTTCTGAATTGACGGCTGCAAAGGCGCTCAAGCCGCCCTTTGAACCGACGCCCGACATCCTGAGCGAAGGCAAAGCGATTTTCCTTGGCCGCGGCACGTGCTTTCAGTGCCATGGGCCCGAAGGGAAGGGCGACGGCGGGGCCGCGAAAGTCCTTCCCATTCAACCTAGAAACTTCACCAACCCAAAATTCAAAAAGTATCGAACGCCCGGGGAAATGATGTGGGTGTTGAAAAATGGAAGTTTAGGTCAGTCGGGCAGAGTGCCCGGCACCGGGATGCTGCCGATCGTCGGTCAATTTTTGAGCGAAGAAGACGGCTGGAAGGTGTTGTTGTATGAACTGAGCCTGGGGGAGGATGGGGCTCGTTAACTGTTATTCGCACATCGTGAACCGTCAGGAATGCAGCGTTCTCTCTTGCGATTAACGTTTAACGATTGACGTCTTGTCCCTGCAGCTTCGGACTGCGCCGCGCGACGCCGGTCTCCCACGCCGCACAAGCGACCGCCTTCGCCACGCTAGGGACCACCTGCTTATCGAATACGCTCGGAACAATATAGTCCTCGCTGAGTGTCGCCGCGGGGATGAGATCGGCAAGGGCTTGGGCAGCGGCCAGCTTCATCGGCTCGTTAATTTCGCGCGCCAGGACATCGAGCGCGCCGCGGAAGATACCGGGAAACGCCAGCGCATTGTTGATCTGGTTCGGATAGTCCGATCGTCCCGTGGCGAAAATTCGACAATGGGACAGAGCATGAATCGGCGAAATCTCCGGGTCGGGATTGGCCATCGCAAAGACGATGCGATCCGGCGCCATCAGGGCAAGATCGTCGCGCGTCAACACATTCGCCACCGAGAGACCGATAAAGACATCGGCGCCGGTCAGCGCATCGCGGAGCGTGCCGGTCGCCTTGTCATTATGAATGCAGACGTTAAGGTGGTGTCGGGATTGGCGGAGCCGTTCGGCATCCCCGGACAGGACGATGCCTTGTCGATTGCATCCAAGTAAGTGGGACGCGCCGGCTGCCAGCAGAACTTGGCAGCACGTCAGGCCGGCTGCCCCAAGACCGTTGACGACGATCCGCGCATCCTCGATACGTTTCTTGACGACCTTCAGTCCATTCTGCAACGCCGCTAAAATAACGACCGCTGTCCCGTGCTGATCGTCATGCATCACCGGAATGTCGAGGCTCTCTTTCAGACGCCGCTCGATCTCGAAGCACCGCGGGGCGCTGATGTCCTCGAGGTTCACCCCTCCGAAGCCCGGCGCAATCCCTTGGACGATCCGAACGATCTCGTCGGAATCCTGAGTGCTGAGGCAAATCGGCCATGCATCGATGCCGGCGAACTCTTTAAAGAGCATGGCCTTACCTTCCATGACCGGCAGTGCGGCGTACGGGCCTAAATTGCCGAGTCCTAACACCGCCGATCCATCGGTGACAATGGCGACGCTATTGCTTTTCGTCGTAAACGCATACGCTTTAGACCTGTCTTGAGCAATGGCTTGAGAAACCCGTCCGACGCCTGGTGTATAAATCATGGAGAGGACATTGCGCGTCGTGAGCGGAAGTTTACTTTCAACACGAATTTTTCCGCCTAAATGAAGTAGAAAAATACGGTCCGAGACGGACAGGACTCGTACGTCTGGTATGTCATTGAGCCGTTTGACCACTCGTTCGCCATGCGCCTCATCCTGAACATCGAAGGTGATGTCCCGCACGATTGTGTCCGGAGAAGCCGAAACAATATCGACTGCGCCCAGATTCGCGCCTTCTTCCGCTAGGGCGGTGGCGACCCTGGCAAACATCCCGGGAATATTGGCCAGTTCAAGCCGAGCCGTCATCCGATAATTGGAATAGGGGCCGACCTCGGCCACGTTGGACCTCCAAAATCATCGAGGATACAGAAAGCGTACCATATTTACCTTCTCAGCTTGCCCCGTCTCTTGCACGACCGCCGCTCAACCGGCCGACGCGAATTTGTATAGACAGCATCTGCCAATTCTTCATTGACATCGGATGGTAATTTGATTAGGGTAGGCGGCCTGCGGGGAGCTTCTCCCTGCGTCAATTATCATCCAAACGGGAGGGATGGACAGATGAAGCAGCTTATGGTGGCAGCGATGGCCGTGATGTTCCTCGTCGGATTAAGCACCGTTTCCTTCGCCGATGAAAAAGGCGCGCCCAAGACCGAGACCAAGGGCGACATGAAAGGCGACAAGAAGAAAGACGAGAAGAAGGGACACTGAGCAGCGGCTCGTGCACTGTCCAGCTCGAATTTCCGGCCCGCCTCTTCGTGAGTCGCGGGCCGGTTCTTTATTGATGTACCTAAGGAGGCATCGCGCTATGAAACAGACATTCACCCTCGTATTATCCGGGGCCCTGTTGGTAGGCTTCACCATGACGGCATTCGCACAAGAAACGGCACCCGCACCGGCACCGGCCCCATCTTCACCGACGATGCAGTCGGCCCCTCCTGCCTCCGATGCTCCCGCCGAGAAAAAGTCGGACAAGAAAGGCCACGGCAAAAAGAAGGGCCACAAGAAAAAGGGTGAGGCCAAGCAGCAGTAGTCGGTAGCGCGCTCCATCCAACGGCTCAACGTTTTCGGCCCGCACTCGCTTAGCGAGTTTGCGGGCCGATCTGTTTCATCGTGACGCTCTCGATTTGGATTGACCGTTCTTCCAACCCGATGGTACGGTGAGTTCATGACCAATCCGTCATCAAAGAAATCCAATCGACTGATCACAGAAACGAGTCCCTATCTCCTCCAGCACGCGCACAACCCGGTGGATTGGCACCCGTGGGGCCCCGACGCGCTCCAACGGGCGCGCGACCTCGATAAACCGATCCTGCTCTCCATCGGCTACTCGGCATGCCATTGGTGCCATGTGATGGAGCGCGAATCATTCGAAGACGAACGGATCGCGGCGCTCATGAACGAGCACTTCATCTGCATTAAAGTGGACCGCGAAGAGCGCCCGGACCTGGACGAGATCTATATGCAAGCCACGCTGGCCTTGAATCAAGGACAAGGCGGCTGGCCCATGACCGTCTTTTTGACGCCGGAGCAGCAACCCATTTTCGCCGGGACCTATTTCCCTCCGACAGATCGATGGGGGCGCCCCGGCTTTGCCACTGTGCTGAACAAAGTGGCTGAATACTGGCGGACCGATCCGGCCGGTCTTCGCCGTCAAGCGGGCGAAATCACCGCGCGGCTACAGAACGAAATGCGCGTGGGCTCTCCGCTTTCGGTCGGCGAAACAGAATTGGATGCCGCGGTCACGCAATATGCGGAAGACTTTGACGCCCGCTACGGCGGCTTCGGGCACGCGCCGAAGTTTCCCCCGGCAACCGGCCTATCGTTTCTCTTGCGGCGCTACCA
Organism: Nitrospiraceae bacterium; assembly: GCA_025934615.1. Classification (GTDB taxonomy): domain Bacteria; phylum Nitrospirota; class Nitrospiria; order Nitrospirales; family Nitrospiraceae; genus JAICXS01. The sequence goes on along the minus strand of JAICXS010000051.1, from coordinate 4,079 downwards.
TCGAACCGCCGATGCGCATACCTTGAAAATGGTGCGTAAGACCCTGGATGGAATGGCCGCCGGAGGCATGTACGATCATATCGGCGGCGGTTTCGCCCGTTATTCAACGGATGAACGATGGCTGGTGCCGCACTTCGAAAAAATGCTGTATGACAACGCTCTCCTCGCCCGCACGTATCTGGAAGCCACTCAACTCACGAATGAGGTGACCTATCGAAGAGTGGCCCGCGAGACGTTGGACTACATACTGCACGAAATGACGGCTCCTGAGGGCGGGTTCTATTCGGCCACCGATGCGGATTCCGAGGGCGTCGAAGGAAAGTTTTTTGTGTGGACGCCGGAGGACATTCGCCGGGCCGTGCCGACCGACGAAGACGCGCATCGCTTCTGCGCTTATTACGATATTACCCCGGGCGGCAATTGGGAGCACACGAGCATCGCAAATACACCCAAATCGGTTGAAGAGGTCGCACGCGATCTGGGCATCGCCCCTGAGGAGCTCCAGCAGACCATCGATCGAGTGAAACCCCTCATCTATGATATGCGGCGTCAACGTGTCGCTCCAGGTCTCGACGACAAAATCCTGACTGGTTGGAACGGTATGATGATCAGCGCCATGGCGGACGGTGCACGAGTCCTTGGCGATACGACATACTTGGAAGCCGGTGAAGAAGCCGCCGATTTTCTCCTGCGGACGATGAGACGCCCGGACAATGGTCTCTATCGGACGTATCGACTTGGAAAAGCGCATCTCAACGCGTGCCTGGATGACTATGCCTGTCTGGCAGAAGGGTTGATCGATCTCTACGAGGCGGGCGCGCACGAAGGCTATTTGGATGAAGCGGTTCGTCTGGCCGAGCGGATCCTCGACGACTTTTCCGATACTGAGCACGGCGGATTTTTCACCACGGCCAAAGATCATGAGTCGTTGATCGTCCGCAGCCGCGAAGGCCCGGATGGCGCCACGCCGAGTGGGAATGCGGTCGCCGCGATGGTGCTGGCCCGATTGTCGTTTCACTATGCCCGCGACGAATTTCGTGCGGCGGCCACGAGTGCGATTCGCGCGTATGGGCGTCAGATCACCCGTTATCCACGCGCCTTTGCCAAAAGCCTCTCCGTCGTCGATCTGCTTCTCAACGGTCCGGTCGAATTGGCGCTCGTCGGCACGCAGGGCGACGCGCGCTATGAAGCCCTGCGAGCAGAAGTGAATCGCCACTATCTGCCCAACCGGATCATGGCGCATTACGATCCGCAAGGGCCCGATCCGCGGCATCCGCTGACGAATGGAAAAGGTCTGGTGAAGGGTCAGGCTGCCCTGTACGTCTGCCGTAACTTTGCGTGCCAGACACCGATCTCAGACCCTGCGGCCATCGCACCGGCGCTCCGTTCACCCAACACCGCGTCTACATCCGTTCCATCGAAGACCTTGCACGGAACCCAGATACCTGGATGCGCCACTACCGGTGGAACCGCGGCTTATGCCGTCCGGATGATTGGGAAGCCGGGATCATCATCCGATATGGCGCACGGGTATACGACCCTAGGGGCCACGGCGCTCACGACGAGCCGGCTGGGATTCGGCGGCTATCGGACCGGAGACGAACCGGAACATCAACAAGCATTGATGAAGGCTCTGTTGAATGGCTGCAATCTCATCGATACGTCTACCAACTATATGGATGGCGACAGCGAGCGGATGATCGGCAGCGTCCTGGTCCAGCTCATCACGAAAGGAGAATTGAGTCGCGATGAAGTCATTGTCGTGTCGAAAATCGGGTACGTGCAGGGAGAGAACCTAAAACGTGCCGAGGCACGGGAAAAGGCTGGCCAGCCCTATCCGGAGATGGTCAAATACGGGGACGGCATTTGGCATTGCCTCCATCCGGAGTTTCTCGCCGATCAGTTGACGTTGTCGCTCGATCGCCTAGGGTTGCAAACTCTGGACGTCCTCCTGCTTCACAATGCGGAATACTTTTTGTCCGATGCCAAGCGTCGAGGACAAACCGATTTGCCTCGATTGCGGGAAGAATTTTACCGCAGGCTTCGAGCCGCCTTTGCCTATCTGGAAAGCCAGGTCGCTGCGGGACGTTTGCAGTCCTATGGCGTGTCATCGAACACCTGTACGGCCCTGCCGAATGATCCTGAGGCCACATCCTTGTCACGCATGATTGAGGCCGCAAGGCAGGCCGCTCAGGGCAGCGTTCACCATTTTCACGTGCTGCAACTTCCAATGAATCTCTTCGAATCCGGCGCACTGCTCATTCCAAACACCGGACACAAGAACGAACGGACTGTGTTGGACCTGGCACCACACGAGCAGATTGCCATTTTGGTAAACCGGCCCTTGAATGCCATGCCCGGCAAAGGCAACGCTATGGTCCGGCTTGCCGATCTGCCGCTTGAGGCGCAGGAAGTCCTGTTCGAACCGCAGCGAGACACGATCGCCGCGCTGGAAGAGGACTACCGCAAGACCTTTGTGCCCCATATTCAGGCCTCGGGACAGGGCATGCCGCCGCAAGATTATTTCAGATGGGCCGATGAGCTGACCAGAATACGGCCTTTGATTCAGAATCTGGAACACTGGGAGCAGGTTGAATATCAAATGGTCGCGCCTCACCTCAACCAAGTCTTGCGTGCTTTGACGCAGCACTTTACGGGCGACCTGGCCGACAGATGGCAGCACTGGCGCGATCGCTATTTGCCGGAACTGTTGCGGTTATTGCGCGAACTGCGGCGGGAAGCCACGATCAAGAGCCGCGAGAAAACAGCCGCCATTACGAGAGCGATCGATCCGCTGCTGCCCGACGCGCACCGCAAGGACACCTTATCGCGGAAAGCGTTCTGGGTCCTTATCAGCACGCCCGGGGTCACATGCGTCCTCAATGGCATGCGCACGCCTGCCTACGTAGAAGATTCTCTGGCGGTGTTGAGATGGATTCCGCTTCCCGATGTTCGTGCGATCTATGAATCGGTAACACGGCTCCAGCTTAATGAGACTCATACTTGAAGAGATAGAGTCACCAAGGCGCCAGCGGCTCACTGTATAAACGGACAGACTTTCCAGACGGCACGTCCAATTTGTACTGTCCTTGACGATCTGTCCTGCACGGCCATCCTAACCCACTGCACAAGCGTTGAAAGAGAAACCAGACTCACGGCATTCCGGTTATTTATGCCAAATGTGACAGTGCTTCGTGAGCGGATGCGCACAGAGTTGAGTATGTTGCGCCCCGCAATTATTGATCTCAAGGCTATACGGTATGGCGAGATTTTTGCGTCCTCTCTAGCGGTGTTTCGTTATGGCTTAAGATGCCGAGGGGTGATGGATGAAAGCGAGCATATCGGCCTTATGCGTCCTCATCATTGTGGGACTGATCGGTTGTCAAAATGTCAAAGTCGCTCAACAGGAGACAACCACTGCGCAGCCGTCTTTTATGGAGACGTGGAGAGTTTATTCTCACTGCTCAAGCACGGAAAACTTGGAAGCCCTTATGGTGGACACCCTGCTTCTTAAACGCGCCACCAACCGAATGCAACAGGACGAAATCCTCGGGCTCTTCTCCCCGTTACAATCGTTCGTCTCTCCTTCACCCGTGCGGCTTGCGGCAGACCCACGCGCAATGACGGCATCCTGCACGTTGAAAACGGCCGAAACGGCGGTAGGAAATGGCTGGAATGATCTCGCCATTACGCTCTACCAGTCGATTATCAAAGATTATTCCGGACCTGCGTACGTATATTATCGCGAACGCGCAAACACCGGGCTCACGCATCTTCTTCAGCACATGGCCAATCTTCCACCCAAGCCTGAGTCGCCCGACGCCTCGACATCAGCGCGTGAGACTGCTCGTCAGTGATTGGCCCACAGTCGGTCCATGTAACGGAGCTTCAGCCACGTGACTGGTAAAGCGATGTAAAAGTCACGGTCGATGGGCGAGCACACAATCGCTCTATACGTATCAGTCCCTGCATTACGTCTGTCGGTAGTGCCTTCTTGAGCTACACCTGCTCTGTTCAATGGTTTTGCACACTCCTCTTTCGCGCTGACCTTCTTCTAAAAAACATCAGCAGATGTTGTG
>JAICXS010000413.1 GCA_025934615.1 Nitrospiraceae bacterium | reverse complement strand
TGATAGGTCTGACGTTCATGCATATAACCCATGTGACTATCTCTCGCCGGACGCGACTGCTTGTGGCGTCCAGCACTTCCCATAACGATTTCCACGGCGGCGACTGAGTGAGGAGGATAGCGATTCCGGACAATGAACACAATAGCCTAAGTTTATATGGTTATCATCGCATTCTAGGCAAAAAGGCGTATTTCAGCCATACTAGACGAGAACCATGCGAGAACTCTCTGTGATGCGCTTCTCCTCGCGATGTGCCTGTCGTAGCGGTTTCTTCCTGCTTGTCAGCTGCCTTACGCTGGGCTGCACGCTTGCGCCGCGCGTGAACGTCCCGGATTCGGCAGTTAAGGCCGCGACCACTGGCTTAACCGCCGGCGCAAAGGGAGTAGCGAAGGAGGCCGAGACCGAGCTGGTCCGTATCGGTGATCGGTATAGGGATGAATTCCAGGCGACCGTGAAAGAATTAACGGAATCCGTCCAAGGTTTAGTCAGGCAATCGAACGTGATGCCGCGTGCCTTCGGTGAAGGCGTGACGGATCGGTTATTGAATGAGCCATCGATTCATCGGGCGCTGGAAGGGGTTTCCGTGCTAGCCCTCTCGCCACAGCATCTCGCCGATTCCGTCGAGAAGGGTCCTGCGTTTCTCAGCGCCAAACTGACGGACTTGCAGACAGAATTCACCAGGGCCGATGGGTTCATCACTCAACAGCGGACCGCCTTGCTCGATGCGGTGGCGAAAGAACGGATGGCGATCGCCGACACGATTCGTCAAGAACGAGTTGAAGCGATCAAAGATTTAGACAGCTTTACCAAACATAAAATTGAAGAAATTTTTTCCGAACTACGGTTGCTCATCAAGAATGCCCTCTGGCTCGTCATTCTTTTGGTCGTTGTGTTATGGGGCTTACCGTTTGGCGCCGGACTGCTTGTCGGCCGTCACATGCGAAAGCGCCCGTAGACGGCTGCCACAGAACGTGAAGCGAAGGGATTCCATTCCCATGATCACGTCTTCCCTAGCGTAGCGCTCTGCAGAACCGGTTGGCTGCCTGAAACTTTCGCATTAATCTTCGAGGAATGATTCCAAGCTTTCGATGGATCGAAACCGCTCTGACCGCTGCGGCGGAAGCTGAGAACTAGATTTGGCGCTGTGGAAAATATAGCCGATACCGTACTGCTGCGCAGCGTTCAAGCAGGATTCGTCGTCATCGAGATAGAGAGTGCGCTTCGGCTCAAAGCCGATGAGGCGTTGACAGACGGGCCAATACTCCGCTCGCATCTTTAGGTAGCCCACCTCGAAAGCGTCTACGATTCGATGCACGTAATGATCTAAGCCTGTCTTTTCCACTTTGATGGCCACTCCAGCCGTATGCGCGTTCGTCACGAGATGCACGCGCTTACCTTTGGCGCGAAGATGACGTAGAAACTTCTCCGCATGGGGCAGGAAGCCAATCATATGATCGAACTCTTTGGTCATCGCGACGAGGTCGATTCCGAGCGTCTTGGTCCAATAATGCAGATCCGTCCATTTCAGTTCGCCTTCCACTTTTCGATAAAGTGCGAACAGCTTCTCACGCGATTCGGTCGGCTCCAAGCCATGCTTCTTCGCATAGCGGCGGGGCAGTTCTTCTTCAAAAAAGAAATTATCGAAGTGACGGTCCAAGAGCGTTCCATCCATGTCCAACAGAACGTCGTCCACTTGACCCCAGTCAAATCCGTTGCTCAGTTCCACCATGCCTCCACTGATAAAATCGTCTATCTCATCTCTGAACATTCGGTAAAGTCATTATAACTGAGACTATGGTAGAGTGCGTCGGTCCTTCGTTGTCATTTGTCTTCTGCAAAATTCCTATGATACGTTCGACATGAGCGTTATGATTCACGATCTCTTTACCGTCACGCCGCCGCTGGTCGCCATTGTCGGCCGTCCCAATGTCGGCAAGTCCACGCTGTTTAATCGCATGCTAGGCAAGCGGAATGCGATTGTAGATGACGTGCCCGGCGTCACACGAGATCGCAATTATGCCGATGCAAGCTATCGCGGACGGCCGTTCCGCCTGGTGGATACCGGAGGATTGGACCCAACTTCCACCGACGGTATGCTGTCACTCATCCGTCAGCAATCGCAAATTGCTATGGCGGAAGCGGACATTCTTATTTTCGTGATGGATGGACGGGCGGGCCTCACGCCACCCGATGAGGAAATCGCCAGCCTGCTGCGGCCGGTGACAAAGCCGGTCTTCTACGCCATTAATAAGGTCGATACGCCCGCCTCCGAGGGGTTGCTCTCAGACTTTTATCGGCTCGGCAAGAATGTCTTATTCCCAACCTCCGCCGAACATGGGATAGGGGTGGACGATCTGTTGGAAGCGGTATACCCGCTCTTGCCGCAACAGGATGCGGACGCTGGATCGACGGCCGTGACTCGCGTCGCGGTAGTTGGAAGGCCGAATGTCGGCAAATCGACATTGATCAATACGCTGCTCAATGAAGAGCGCATGGTGGTGAGCGATGTCCCGGGGACGACGCGGGACCCCATTGATACGGCGGTGGTATATGAGGGCCGTCAGTACATTCTGACCGATACGGCGGGCATGCGACGACGAGGCCGGATCGAGCACACCGGTGTCGAAGGCTTCAGCGTGTCACGAGCGTTGACGGCGATGGGACGTTCGGACGTCGCCGTGTTACTGATGGACGGCGTGGAAGGCGTGACCGAGCAGGACACGAAAATCGCGGGGCTGATACTTAAGCAGGGGCGCGCCTGTGTGCTCTTCATCAATAAGTGGGACTTGCGGGCAGCCGATCCCGAGGCAAGAAAACGATACGAATTGGATCTTCGGCGACGGTATCGATTTCTGACCTGGGCGCCCATTGTCTTTGGATCGGCCCTCAAGCCGAAGACCGTCGATCTCCTGTTTCCGCACATCGACGAAGTGATGGCGGCCTTTACCCATCGTGTGCCCACCGGTGCCCTCAATAAGTTTCTTCAGGAAATTGTGGAGAT
>JAICXS010000044.1 GCA_025934615.1 Nitrospiraceae bacterium | reverse complement strand
CTTTCAAGAATTCGATTCCGTTGAGTCCGGGCATTCTGAAGTCGCTGACAATGGTGTCGTACTCGTTCGCTTGAATGAGTCGAAGGGCTTGCTCAGCACTGGATGCCGTGTCAACGGTAATGACACAGGGAGATCGCGTGAAGACAGCAGGCAAGGCCATCAAGAAGTGTTGATCATCATCTATAAGGAGAACGCGAGACATGTAAAGCAATGTAGCAGAGATTGCGAAACTCGTGTAACGGCACGACGTTTGCCACGACGCCCTACCCAGAAATGAGGCCATGTCCTACGTGGTCATTGAGTTCTACCGCAGGCATCATAAGTCGGGCGCGCTGGTTCAGCCTGTCAATGATTGCTCTTCTGCCAATCGTTCAGTGGAGACGAATAAGGACTCGCATGCGGTCCTAGGAGTCTCCTGGACCGAAACAGACCTTGGGATTCATGGCGCGTATTGGCGGTGGAATGTGAGTTTAATCGAGGAGGCGAGTGCGGCACGCTGCAGTTTCAAAGGCGCACGAAATCCTCTCCGATCCGGATATGCGTAGACAGTATGAGATGCATGCTATTGGCGCATGGCCAAAGAAGACGCTTTGCACCTGGAGCCTGCAGCATTGACGTTCGCCGCCTTCCAAATTCTGCTCAAGCACGCGGGACGTCCAAGTAGCGTAGGACGGCCGATCAGCTAAGTACTGGCCTGCCGTAAGACTACCTCGTGAGGTCACGGTAATACCGGTTTTCGTCTATCACGCCTACGATCCCATACGCGGATTCCCATTGGTGCTGACAGCCAGCAGCAGGCTACTGCGATACAGTGCTCTCATGATCTTCAAGGGGGAAAGACTATGCGACTTACCTCATTGGCGTTGATCTTGGCTGGCTTCTCAACCGCGTTCATCCTGCCCAATGCGGCGCACTCAGATACGATAGGGGGCGGAACGGTCGCGGGAACATTTGTGAATCCTAGCCCCACATGTCCACCGGCTGCCTGTACAGGGGTCGGTACGAGCCAAATCTATTGGGGCACCGCAGACCCCGACTCATTTCCCAGCAGTTTAGCCTTCAGCGGCCGTGGGTTCTCGACTCCACTGGGAACTCCGTTTGTCATGGGAAATCTCCAATTTCAAAATGGTTCGACGGCCGCGGGAACAGAACTTAACAATGTCGATTTGAAAATCCAAACGTCCTCGCCGCTTCCTGCGTTCTCACAGACGCTCTCATTAGGGATGACGATTGTATCCACTTCGAATCTTGGCGCGGACCCGCGGGCCGACGCGGACTATGTCTATTTCACGAACTTTCCGCAGTTCGGCAGCTTCCGTGTCTTTGAAGGGGCCACGACTAGCGTCGAATTAATCGGACGATTTACCCCGCTCGACTTCCAGGGCTTTGGGGGGATCTTTCAATTGGTCGGATTCGGAGAAGTCACCGGGCCAAACGTCGGCTTTACAAACCCGACGGTTAGCTAACTGACAGCACCGGCGGTTCCTGAGCCATCCACAATCCTCCTCTTGGCAACCGGCTTGGGCACATTGTGGATAGCACGATATGGTAGAGGAACGGTGAGGCTCCTCGAACAGGAAGGCAAGTAGAAAGCGGACCACAGCCATGAATTTTGCAATGGCGATCGTGGTAAAGGAATAGTCGAGAGCGAAGCGCAACTTCGATTCCGATCAAAAGCCCTTATGTTTCCGTGCATCGTGTCCGTTGGGCCAACGAACTGTCGTTTTTCCCCATCCCATTTCTCTGAACGCTAACTGGTACGAAATCTGTTCAACAAGTAACAAAGCATCAAGTCAAGGCATTCTCCTCACAGGTGCGAGCAGCCTAGCCGGTCAGACCTTCACTCTCCGGTCAGGGTTCCTTGTGTCACAGGGTACTCTACACGACCGATTGCTGTATCGGTGAATGCGCCCTCGTCGATGTCTGTTTGATCTTCAGTCGGAAAGATATAGGGAAACTTCATCGGTGTTGCCTCGTCCAGATTCTTCCAATTCGAGCTCAAAATCCATTGATGGATCAACCAAAGCAAGACCACGGACTGATAAAGCGCTTCGACTCACCATCGACCCTACAGATGAGTGAGTTAAACTGTCCTGCCGGTGCGGCCAATTCGGGTTCCAATGAGTGGCAGGGGACTCGAGTCAGCTCTCAGGACTTGACGCCGAAGGGAGTATCCGCCCTTAGACTTTCTGCCCTTGTGGCTGTACATCGGCGAGGAGCATAAATTTCAGCACCTCTGTCGGCGTGATGCGATTTAGGTAGGCAGGCGCCACTTCACTCATCTGCACCATGCGCAGGATGGTCAGCTCTGATTGCTCGCCCAAGTCCACGATACGGGTCTCGATGTTCTGCTCGGTCGATTCATAGACCACGATGATCGGGCGCAGCCGATCGGCTGGGTTTACGTTGGCGACGACTCCGATTGAACTATCGGACAGTTCCACCAGTGTGCCGGGGGGGTATACACTAAGAACTCTCACCAAGGCGGTAATCACTTTGATCGACAGGGACGCCTGTCGTTTCACATAGAGCTCAGACAGTGCCTGATTCGGCTGCAACCGGTCCTGCGTAAACTGAGGACTGACGAGGTCCTGGTATTCATCCACGACTCCGAGGATTTGCGCGAGCGGATGAATTTGCGCGGCGGAGAGACCGTGTGGATAGCCGTTCCCGTCAAGGTGCTCATGGTGCTGTTCAACGATGCCGGCGATTTCCGGCGGGACGCTTGGCAGCTCAAGAATGAGATCCTTGCTGTAGACAGGGTGGCGCTGAAACGCTTTCAGTTCCGCTCGGGTAAGAGGCTCTCGCTTGAATCGGATCGATGACTGGAGGCGCTGTTCCCCCACATCATGCATGAGGCCGGCCAAGCCTAGTAGGGTTAAGTCGTTTGCCGATAACTCCAGATCACGTCCGACAAGGAGGGCGAGCAGGCAGGTGTTCAAGCCATGAACCGCCTGTGCCTGATCCATCCCATTCAGATGAATCACGTCCGCGACTCCGAGGGAGGCGTCGGGTTGCAGGAGTTGCTGGGTAAACTGCGAGACGATGGCCTTGGCTCCAATCGCTCCGACGGCTTTGCCGTCTGCAATCTGTTTGAGCGCTTCTCGGCTCCGGCGAAGAGTTTGACTGTACATCGTATTGGCTTGCTGTAGCGCAAGGCGGGGGGTTATTGATGGCGTGCGTTCAGCGGGTTCTGAAATGGTCTCCTGGTCCTCAATCAAAGCGTGAAGCCCCGTAAGCTCGGGGGCCGGCGTGTCGGTCGGCACAGTGGCCGATTCAGGATCTGAAAGTGTAGGGTGATAGAACAAACAGCCCAACTTGAGGCTGCGAATGGTTTGCAATTGCTTTTGGGTGGACAGCTTAAACCGATTCTTCGGAAACGGATGCTTATACCAGGGCAAATCAATCCAGATTTGCATGCCCAACCGTAGAGAATCGAATGCAATTGAGGTATAGCCCTGCTTCGCGGGCGTCTCAAAGAATTGAGAAAACATACGTTCGTATCGGCATAAACGACATGGGTCTTGAGCGTCGGCGTATGAGTGTTGCCCTCGGAACACGATTGAAGACGACGTTCAGGGAAGCTTCTGCTGTGCCTCTCTGCTGCTTGAATTTTGACTGCAGCCTGCTGATCCCCTAAGATGCATCAGTTAAATCCGAACGTAGTCGCATCGGACTATTTCCGTATCAAGGGACAAGACATGATCAGTGCGACTCCGGTCGAAAAAGGGAACCGAGGCGGCCTGTTGACCCGCGCGTGGAAAGGGTATTGCGCTGCCGCCTTGATTCAGACAGTAGCCATGCTGATCGCGCTTGTGAGTGAGGCGGGCCAAGAGGAATGGCTTCAGGCTAATCGCGTCAAGCTTCGGCCAGGCGGATTTGATGGTCAGACACTGATCACCATGGAGATTGGTCAAGGTGGCGACGTTTGGATTCGGCAGGAGGCGAAGGAGAAGGACCGAGTGGCCGCTCTTACGCTCTTGCTCGTTGGCGGGAAAGCGGTGGCCGTCGCGGGTGGCGAGTTACGAAGCGGCGCCGAGCTGGACATTTTGGATCGCGTCGGCCTTCAACTGCAATTAGTGGAGCACCTGATGGGCAGAGCTTATCCGGATGGGCCGGCTTCGGTAAATGGCCATGAGAAGATTGCCGTTCAGGAAAAAAAGGAGCCGATACAGATCGGGACGACAGGTGCTCGGGGCTATTTTTCTCCGCCGTGGAGTGTCGTCGGCCAAGCCACACCGCTTGCGACCGGCAAAGTCGGATTCGATTTTACATTCTCGTTTGCGACCGAGAAATCAAAAGAGAAGGCGGACAAAAAAACGAAAAAGAAGAAGGCGAACGAACTCAAGTTTGCCGGCATTTGGCAACGAGACCCACGGGCACCAAATTTTGATGATCGCTTGCCGTTGGCGGGATGGAAAATTTATTTGCTGGGGACGCGTGACGATGAACACACCCCTCAATATGGAGCGGTCCCTACGGAGACGTATAAAACCTTGGGCGACCTTCGCCGCGCTCTTCAAACGCAGCCATAGTAAAGACAGGCCAATCTCGTCGGATCTGCAATCTGTAATGGTGGCAGACCGGTGCTGGAGGAATGAAGGAGCTTCGGATTGTTGTTGACTCAGCATGTCTGCGCTGCCAGTGATTTGACCTATGCCACTCCCACATTTCAGCGTGAGACCATCATAAAATCTCATCATCGAATCGCGACAGACGACCTTCGCTCAGCCAAAAGGACGCCGTGATCGTCCGTAGCGTACAGCGGTTCGCGGTTTCCCTGCTGGTCGCGTTTTCTGGAGATCAAAAGGGGGTCGGCGTGATTCGGAATCTCTCCATCAATGGTTGTTGCATCTCGAGCGGGACCGTTGTAAAAGCCGGCGAGTCACTGACCCTGGAATTCCATCCTGGCGACGATGGTCCTGTGATCTGCATTGATCTTGCCGAAGTTCGTTGGGCCACGGCGTGGGAATTCGGCGTTGTGTTTCAGTCCCTGCTGCTTGAGGAGCAACGTCGTCTTCTGGATTTCATCACGGCTTTGCCGTCCGCCTAATTAGTTTTTGTACTTTCCGCGCGCTCTTCCCGTCATATTCGCAAAGTGTCTCAGGCAAGAACCTTCAGCATCGGACAGCAACGACTCGGTTCCAGTAACCGGAATGCCTAATGGCCGGCATGGCTCGGATTCCAGATAGTATGCAGCGTATCAATAGATGTTTCATCCGTCTTGTCTGAGACGCCCTTGATGGCACGCAGTATGAGTGTGGTTACGTGTCTTCCAAGGTAAATCAAGGCCTTGCCAACGTGTGCAAATAGGTGCGCTTCTTGAAACGGTAGGCAGTACTGCAATTTAACAAGGAGGGCATTATGAACTGTGAACGTTGTCAAGGGTTGTTTTTAGCAGATCGTTACAATGTCTTGGCTGGTGTCGATTTACGTGAACAGATGATGTGGCGATGCGTCAACTGTGGAAATATCCTCGATTCTCAGATTATGAAACACCGGACGCTGCAAAAATATCACGTGCCTATCGCGGCTCCTGGATATGAATCTGTCGCTATGTTGTCGGGAGCGGCCGTAGACAATGGATGAGAGGGGGGAACATTCGATGCCTCACAAACCGACCGTTTTAATTGTTGATGACGATAGCGACATGCGGGTCTACTGTGCCAAGGCGCTTGAGAGCGAGGGGTATCGGACGATAGTGTCGTCCAACGCCGCCGCGGCTCTTGACGCGCTTGGCCGGCACCCGGTCAAGCTGCTCATCACCGATTTTCAGCTTGGGCCGCCGACGCCTCGGTTAGCTGGTCATTCCCGATCGCAACCTGTCCTGACTGGTGTGGGACTGATGAAGAAAGCGCTGGCTGGGTATCCCGACCTTCGAGTGGTTCTCATGTCGGCCTATGGGGACCAGCTCTTAAATACACCAGGGATGGATCCGAAGAAACAACCGTTGTTGCGCAAGCCATTCCGCGCGGAGTCGTTGCGCCTGGTTGTGAATGAAGCTCTGTATGCGCACGCTACGCCGTCGGTGCAACAGGATGCGCTCCCGGAGGCGGTGCTGGTTCCGCGCGCGCATCCCCGATTTCAAGTCAATCATGCAGTTGTCTTTACCGGGCGGGTCGAGGGGCAGGGAGTAGTGTCCAATCTTTCACTCGGAGGCTGCCACATTCAATCGTCTCGCCTGGTTCGGCCGGACACTTATCTGACAGTGCTCTTGACGCTCCCCGATACCGTGCAGCCTCTCAAAATTAATGTGGCGGTCGTTCGATGGACTCGCCCGGGTGTCTTCGGCCTAGAATTTCGATACGTTGAACGGGCGGTACATGACCGGCTCGCGCGTTATCTCTCCATGCTCAGTAAATCTACGCCCGCTAGGCATGGTTGACATTGCATTAAGTTTTAGCCATAGCAGGATGCGGACTCGTCGTTAGACAATTCTACTGTCTTCGCTCAATTCTTGTCCAAGATTCATAAAATCCTCCCTATCTCCTTGGCACCAACCATATTTCACGCTTCTATCACCATCCATCTAACTATTTTTACCTCAGTAATTAGGGGAATTGACGAGTGGGCATATTACAACATACTTAGAGGCACGGCCCCGATCATCACTAGGTGAAAATTCGAGGCGCGACGCTGCCCTTCCATATGACTGAGAAAAGCAGTCATATGGTTCGGTGCCGAGAATCGATTGCTTTACGGTTATTCTTGATGGAGGCGCTCTTGAGTCTGGCTCTCGCATACAGGTCAGGAGTTGACCGGGATAATTATTTGGCCCGCTACTTTCCTGAACGTCGCCCCACTGATATTCCTGGTGTCCTGTGGGTCGCGGGCGGGTACATCAGCCTCTACGACAATATCATTCTATTCCACGATGAGCTTGCGGTGATAATGGGACTCGTTCCGGACAACGCGATGGAGTGTGCCTGACGATAAACGAGTTCCGTGCCTAGAACCTGGAGGGCTTCTCATGGACTTTCGCGAAGATCTGAGAGAAGAAGAGATGGGGGTCTTAGAACACTATGGACGAAGGCTTTCCTCTCTGGCCGGAGACCACCTCTCCTTCGATCCCCATCATGAAGCCCTGTTTATTATACGCGGCGGGTTGCAAGCGAGAGCTATCGATGCCGGTGGCAAAACGGTGGTACGAATGTATACCACCGGCGAGGTGCTGAATGAACTATCTGTTGTGACGGCGCGCGTTTCCCTTTTAAGTGTCATGGCTCTGGTCCCCAGCGAGTCTCTCGTAGTGAGCCAGGACAGCGTTGACGCTCTCGTCACGGAACACCCCAAAGTGGCCGCCAAGCTGTTCCGCCATTTTGCCAAACTCGTCATCTACCGAACGGTTCCACACCGCTATAACAATCACAATCCATCGACCTTTCCCGCCCTACGTGCGCAGGATCCACTTTCACAAGCGTCCTAGATATTGGCCCGGCACATCGACACACAGAGCCCATTGACGAGTATCGCTGATATTCCTTTTCGCCGGAGCATCCAATAGTCACAACGGTGTAGACGCGTGATCGCACGCAGGACACCCGCGTTGCACACTCGAAGGATATGCTTATCGGCTGCCTTAGAGCTTTCTAAGCTCGTCTTAATCTGCTGCTCATGTGCTCCTGTTACGTTGGTTCTTATCCTCAATGTCACGCTGAGATCGAGCATGGATTCATTTGGATTGTTGTTCATGGAGCCTTTACCGGAGCGGCATTTGCCCGCGGTGGGCCATGTGTATGTGAAGCACTATCGGGGCTTTCAGGCAAGACCGACAGGGGATAGATACGTGCTTACCGCCGGGGGCACAACTTGGCAGGAGTTCGAGCGGGAATTGGACCGACTCCACCAAGAGTTGGACGAGATCGGGCGGGAAGCGCAACTCCGTTTCGCGGACTCAACCGGCAAGAGGTATGGTGCGCATCCACGAATATTTCGGTTGCTTCGCGGAACGCGCTAGTTAAGGCGCCGTGTCTCGAACCGATGACTGTGAGCGACAGGCAGACCATTGATTTTCGGCTAACATGACCAGGAGAAGATGGCCATCGACGGTCGATTTATGTAAGCTCGCGATGGCCCTCAATGCGTCGCGGCTCGTCCCCATCGTGACAAGCCCGAATTGTAGCGGGGTCCCGTGCCTGCCCTTTGCTACATCAGCACGAAGGACTGTCCCAAAGCCGGCAAACAAGTCCGCGAGTTCCTTACTGCTCAATGACGGGGGTAAGCCGTCGACAAAAAGGTCCATGTCGTTCTCATACGGATGACCGACCGACAGGAGGAGGCGGTCGGCCATCCAGGCAAGCGACGTGGCACCGTCGCTGCTGGTTTCTCGTCACGATTGTGTTATACAGCCTTATAGCTAGGTGCAATATAGGAAAAAGGAGAACAAGCCCTGTCGGTCCTTATCCTAGGATCAAAACATACGTCATGGTATCACGGCAGGCTTTTGTGCATATAGACTCGGGATAGTACTACCTATTGATTCCCTCGTTCTAATACGCCCTGCTTATAGTTTGGTTCACGAAGAGAACGTGGTGACCCGTCTGGTATTTCCTCAAGAGTTAAAGACAGGTCATTCAACCTTGACCGAGTTCAAGGTTTAAGAAAGGCTGCCTGTCTGCCGATAACAGCGTAGAAATTGAGCATGTCATCCTTTATCCAAGAGATCGATGCCCGCACGCAGTTGGCCGGCGCCAACCGATTTGAAATTTTGCTGTTTTCTATGGGCGTTCCCGAGATTTACGGCATCAATGTGTTTAAGGTTCGAGAAGTGTTCTCCATGCCGACTCTCACCCGCCTTCCGGAAACCGATGCGCGCATCGAGGGACTGTTGTCTGTCCGGGGGACCACGCTGCCGGTCATCGATCTTCGGCAAGTGTTAAGTCTGCCTGACTTTCCCCGGGAAGACGGCAAGGCGGACCATCTCATTGTCACGGAATACAACCGCAATGTACAGGCGTTCCATGTGAGACATGTCGACCGGATCGTCCGCGTGTCGTGGGGCCAAGTGGCCCCACCACCGGCGCTTGTTCACAACAAAGTGAAACCAGGCACCATTACGGCGGTCGCGAAGATCGATTCTGGCCTCACCGTCCTCCTCGTCGACGTGGAGAAAATCCTCAGCGATCTCATGCCTGAACACGAAGAGGCGCTCGTGCAGCAGGTCCAGGCCGCGCCAACGGCCTTGGCTGACAAGCGGGTGCTGTTTGCAGACGATTCAGCAGTGGCCCGGACGCAAATCCGCAAGACCCTGACTCGCCTCGGCGTCAAGACAATCGAGACCACCACCGGCCAGGAAGCCTGGGACATGCTTCTTCGCGTAGCGGACGAAGCCGAGTCGCGACACAAGACTGTTGGAGACATCCTCCATTTGGTATTGAGCGACGTCGAAATGCCGGCCATGGATGGCTTTACCCTCACGAAACGGATCCGCGCAGATGCGCGTTTCCATGACCTGCCGATTATTCTGCACTCCTCGCTCACCGGGGTATGCAATCGTGAGCATGGGAAAGTTGTTGGCGCTACCGACTATGTCGGAAAGTTCGATCCCAAAGAACTCAGCACCATTGTGCTGAAGTACTGTGCTCAGCGCCACGTCTCCCAGCCAAACTAACTTCCTGCTAATGCCAACCCGGCGTTGCTGCGATTGTGCAGAAAGCCGTTTGAAGCACGACGATCAGGCGTCTT
>JAICXS010000361.1 GCA_025934615.1 Nitrospiraceae bacterium | reverse complement strand
AATGATTCGAGCAGCCACAATTTCGATGCCCAATCGACGCGTCCCACGAGTGTTGTATAATCCCCACGCAAATCGTTCAGAACCGATTCCCATTGCGCCAGCACCCAGTCGGTCTCTTCATCCTGTCCGGCGCAATACGCCTGGGCAGCTTTCAGATATTGTTCTTGCACATCGATGGCCGAGATCGTCTTGCCGGATGCCAGGGTCACCATCCAGGTGCGTTCCTGGTCATGAGAAATGTCCTGAAGCGCCTCGACTGGTTCTTGAACCTCCAATCCTTCCGGATGATGGCCTTCTTCAATCAGCTGAAGCACGAGCGAGGTCGTGCCGATTTTCAATGCCGAGGCGACTTCGGCCATATTTGAGTCGCCAAGCAGCAAGTGGATCCGGCGAAACTGATTGGGATCCGCCAATGGTTCATCGCGCGTGTTCACGATCGCGCGGTTCTGCTGGACCCATTCAAAGAAATCATTGACGATGTGGTCCGCACGCTGCGAGATTTGGAACGGCAACGCGTCGGGGCCGCTGTGGAGGGCCGGCCGGTGCACAATAAGCGGGCCTCGATGCACCCATCCTTCCAGCGTGCTGGCGGTGCCAATCCGTCCCGAGCCGGTAAAGACCTGTCGAGTCACTAAAAAGGGGATCAGTTGATTGAGGCCTCTTCGGGAAAACGGAAATCGCCGGGAGACTAGATAGTTTTCGTGGGACCCGAACGTGGCATCCGTCTCATGATCGATATTATTCTTGATAAGAGAAACGGTATCGGAGAGGCCCAGGTCGTGGAGCGCTGTCTGGAGGATTCGATCGCCCGCGAGGTCCGATGCGATGAGATCGGTCAGTGTCCCGCATTCCGGTGAGGCGAATTCTAAATGGCCCATGTCCAGATAAATTCGGCCGGCATTGGTGAGAAATCCACCATTGCCGGGTGGTTCGTCGTGCCCGCGATGATGCACATCCAGGACGCCGCGCTGTTGCACACGAAAGATATGGTCGCGGAGACGATGGGCGATCCACGAGGGGGAGTGCTCGGGCCGATCTTGGTTGATCAGTAGCCCGTACTCGGTTTCCAATCCAAAAATTTTATTCAGCATCGCGTCCGGCTGCTGAAAACAGTCCCCAACTGCGTGCTCGGCCTCGTTGGATGACCGTTTTGAGCAGCCTCTTTCTATTTAGGTATTCTGTTAAGCGACGGGAGCAATAGGTTGTTTATTTCTTCAGCCTTTAAAGCACGATATTTCGAGGAGCCGGGCGCGGTCCTCTCCAAGACGGCACATTCGATGGTTTTGTCGGCCAGTGTTTCTCGAAGATGGCTTTCTATCGCCGTTGCGTCCGGGGAAGAAGCGGAAGACGGGCGCATGCTCTCCTTGTGGTCTTCGTCGTCCACCTTCTCAATGCGTTGCGCGAGGGAGCCGATGGCCCAGGCTCGTAACGCGGTATCTGCCGCTTGACTCAACGAGGCGGCAGCCAGTTCAGCCTGCTTCCGCAGCGAACCGATGACATCGGCTTGAATCGCCGGTGTAGACGCGATGGCGGCACCCCCCTTCGATTCTTCGAACGTGCCATCGTAGTTGATCGTCAGAAACGCATCTCGTTCCGCCTTGGTCCCTAGCTCGGCCAACAAAATTTTGACGATGAAGGGTGCCTTGTACACTTCTTCAAAGGCCTGCTTGATGACAGGAGCCAGTCCATATTTCACCATCCGAGACCCCGTTACGTCGGAAGGCGACCGGTTAAATCCTTCGACATGCGCCATTTCCAAGAGATTGAAGCGCAATTTTTCAAGATCGGCAGGATGCCCCATGCCGCCCAGTCCAATACGATCGTAAATTTCATACAGTTTGGGCGTCCCGCGACTGACGGTCAGCAGCAGAATGCCGTCGGCATAGGAGAGGGCCACGACCGGACTGCCTTGTTGAAACTGCTCATCGAGATACTGGCGTCGGTTGCCGACTGCTTCGACCCAGCGATACGGTTCTTCAAACATGACGTGCGACCTTGGCTTCAAATAATGATTGCAACCGGTTTGCCGGCGTCGTTTGAATGCCGGCTTCCGTGATGAGTTTGACGATAGGATAGAGATTCAAATCGCGATTGACACCCCCCGTAGCCGAATCGAACTCGGCGGCCGATGTCAAGAGCCGTAAGGCTTGGACGATCGCGTCTTCCTCAGGGAGTGCACTCAGTGGACGATCGCTCCAGGTATTAAGATAATGGAGAATGCCACGGATAGTCGGTGACCCCGATCCGGACACGGCATACTCGACGCCCTCAAACTCTGC
The DNA here is from genome assembly GCA_025934615.1 of Nitrospiraceae bacterium. GTDB lineage: Bacteria > Nitrospirota > Nitrospiria > Nitrospirales > Nitrospiraceae > JAICXS01. The sequence continues at coordinate 1,111 of JAICXS010000361.1, read as the reverse complement.
GCCTAGAATGTCGTAAAAATAAATTTTGGCCGCGCCTTGCTCGAAATCGTACCCTGCAAATACAGGGACGACGGCGCCGGTCCCCGCGAGGGCGGCCGCCACATTGTCTTTGAGCAGTTTTGCGACGGCCCGGAGCTTGCCTTCAAAGCTGAGTTCCTGCAGTTGCGTGCGGCGGTAGTATTTAAACGAATGTTCCAGAATGCGAACCATTTCATACGCGGTCGCCGGAACACCGGCAATTGCCATCACGCTGTGCCGATCGATTTCCAGCACCTTGTCGGTGCGGTCGTACATCACCATATTGCCCGCCGTCGCGCGGCGGTCACCGGCCACTAACACCCCATCCCGGTACTTCATCGCCAGGATCGTCGTGCCCTTGGTAATCTCCGCTGCCTCCGCAGGTTGTGCTTCAAGACCAGAAGCAGGCGCAGAAAACTGATACCCGCGCTCCTTCAATAACTGCAAAAAATCCCCCTCCATCCCCATCTTTTCTTCTCCTCTTCTCTGAACTACTCTATTAAGGAGTGGAGGCAGTGGGCAGAACCGGAGGGTCGTCCCATTGCGCGCATCGAGCGAGCACATTTGACCGTGCGCGCTCTGTGAGCACAAGGACGACTCTCCGGTCCTGCCTAGCTCACTGCCCTGTCCGCTGCCGATACCGTTCCGCCTGTTTCGGGTCCACCTTTTTCATCCGTTTCATCAAGCTATCTTTATCAGGGGAACCTGGATCCGGACGTTTGGGCCCACCGCCCTCTTCAGACGGAGACGTGGGTTTCGGCATCGGGTCGAATGGCCGTTCTTTTCGTTCCAAACTAGCGAGACGGTTCATCGTTGCACCTTTCGTTGGTTCCACATCGTGATCGCCTCTGCTGGTGAGTCGGCTGTATCGAGCATGCTGGACAGCATCCTCACATCGTCCGGCTCGAACAGATCGCTGAAATCCAGCACCTTTGGCATGAGTCCACCGGTAAATTGCACTCGTTCCCACTGGATGGACTTGATTTGATCGGGAAAGCGGCGGACGCACTGTCCCCGAATACCTCCACGGGTATCGGACGGCCCCGCGGACATGGCCGCATCGATCGCACCATCCTTCGTGAGGCGGACGGTT
>JAICXS010000531.1 GCA_025934615.1 Nitrospiraceae bacterium | reverse complement strand
GCTACGAACGGTTCACGCATCGCACGATTGCAACGGCGGAGGCCCTTCGCGCAGAGATGGAGAAGACGCGCCGCCGGGGCTATGCCGTCGATGACGAGGAGTTCGAAGAGGGACTTCGCTGCATTGCGGTGCCGGTGCTTGATGCACAACGCCAGCCTGTAGCCGCGGTCAGCGTCTCCGGTCCTTCGTTCCGAGTAACCGCTCAGAAGCTGCCGTCAATTGCCAACCATCTGCTGCAATGCGTACGCGGCATTTCAATGGACATGGGCTACATTTCCTCAGGCCGCACAGCTCGCGTTGCCTGGACTGCATAAGAGCCCGATAGAAGCGCGCATAAGCGGCCTCAAATCTAAGTGGAACTGTGAAGATCCGGCGCCGGACTTGCGCCCAGGGGCCGGGACTTTCTGTTAAACTCTTTTATGTACCAACGCACAATCGATTCCTGCAATTTGGCGAATCGATCGCTGCATTGGGGACGTAGCTCAGTTGGTTAGAGCGCTGCCCTGTCACGGCAGAGGTCGCGGGTTCGAGCCCCGTCGTCCCCGCCATTCAAAACGAGGGTCTTCGTTGGAATGGCATACGTAAGGACGATCCAAAATCCCCATCAAAGATCAATGCACTGAAGCGGTTCCAATCTCGCTTTGTTATTCAGCGCGCTTTGTGCTGCCCGCTTTCGGTCCGCTCAGCATCGATATCGAGTGCTAGCCCAAATAGTTCGGCACGAAAACGTTCCCGCCGCATCATTCAGAGCAGTACTGAACTCCGGCGTGCGATGAACCGAACTCTCCGGTATCTCTTTGACTTTCAACACTCATTAGCAATTTGCTATCGGAACTGTACCCGATAGAGCGTTGCGTGTTTCTCCGGCAAAGGTGTCTTTGTAGATTCTTGGAGGACGCATACGTGAAGAAACGAATGTTGGTTCTGGCAGCAGGACTCTGCTGCGCAGCAACCTTTGCCTATTCTCAGACCAGTGGGATCTATGATCCTGAGCATTTGATATCGGCCAGCCAAAACGGACAGGTCACCACCCTTGGGACAGGGTTCAGTTTCACAGAAGGCCCCGCAGTAGATCGCCACGGAAACGTATTTTTTACCGACCAGCCCAATGACAAGATCTATCGCTGGGACCACCGTAACGGCAACATCTCACTCTTCCTGAGCGGTACCGGCCGCGCCAACGGCATGGCCTTCGACCGTGACGGTAATCTGATTACCTGCTCTGACCTGCATGGCGAGGTGTGGAAGATCTTTCCGGACGGGAGCCATATCGTGCTCGTCAACAACTACAACGGAAAGCTGCTGAACGGGCCTAACGATGTCTGGATCGACCCGGTCACTGGAGGGATGTACTTTACGGATCCGATTTTTCCAAGAGGCTATTGGGACGCAGGCGATCCGCGGCAACAGGCGTGGCCCCCGACTCACTCCGAACAGGCACCGGTTGGAAAAGGCGGCTACGTCTATTACCTGCCCCCCGGCCGCCACGAATTGATCCGTGTTACTACCGAGGCGATGGGATGGAACTCCGACGTCTGGCCCAACGGCATCGTCGGCACCCCGGACGGCAGAAGACTATTTGTCAACTTGTGGACCGGGGATAGCAAGGGCGGAACCTATGAATTTGACATCAACAGGGACGGTAGCCTCTCCAATATGCGGAAGTTCACCGATTGGGGCGGGGACGGAATGTCGATGGATGACCGTGGAGACATCTTTATCAGCAATGGAAACGGCGTAATGGGCTTCGATCGCGAAGGGAACCATATCCTGACGATACCTCTCGGTCCGGGGGCAGGAACCAACAACACCTTCGCGGCTATCGGCAAACAACACCGTGATGCCTGGGAACATCACGACGGCGACCATGATCGCGATGACATGAATGATCACGACGCCGATGATTTCAACCTTCTGTTCATTACCGACGGGTT
>JAICXS010000115.1 GCA_025934615.1 Nitrospiraceae bacterium | reverse complement strand
TGCCCGCCGGCTGGCTGATCGACACGCTAAAGCAGAAACGCCAGTTGGTTGTGGGCGCGGCGTTGCTCGTCGGCATCAGTTGCGCCGCCATCACGGCCGTACCGACCTTGCCTTTTATCATCGCGGCTCAGACGCTCAATGGCATCGCGGTGGCAGTCTTTCCCCCTGCCGTCGCCGCTATGACCCTCGGTCTTGTCGGTCCACGGCGATTTGCAGCCCGCATGGGTCGCAATGAAGCCTTCAACCATGGGGGAAATGTGGCGGCGGCGGCCTTGGCCGGCTTGGCAGGGTACTATCTCGGTCGAGAATGGATTTTTTATTTGGTCGCCGCGATCGCCCTGGCCGGCGCCGTGTCTGTCTTATTCATCAGAGAAACAGAGATCGATCATCAACTAGCGCGAGCTGCGGTTCCTCATACGACGTCGAATCAAAAAGCAGGTGGAAGTGTCATCGCCTTGCTGGCCCGCCCTGAACTCTTGATCTTTGCACTGACGGTGACGCTCTTTCATTTTGCCAATGCCGCTATGCTGCCGCTCGCCGGACAATTGCTGTCCACCGGCAAGACGGCCGGCGCGTCTCTGTATATGTCCGCCTGTATCATTGCCGCGCAGTTGGTCATGATTCCCGTGGCGGCGCTGGCTGGAATCTTCGCCGACCGATGGGGACGTAAACCGGTTTTCTTAATCGGATTCGCGGTGCTCCCGATTCGCGGATGCCTGTATACTTTCAGCGACAATCCGGTCTATATCGTCATGGTTCAGTTGCTGGACGGGATCGGAGCCGGCATCTTCGGCGTCTTGTGGGTGACGGTCGTGGCCGATCTCACAAAGGGCACCGGGCGGTATAATGTGACTCTCGGCGCCATCGCCACCGCGCAAAGCATCGGCGCGGCGCTGAGCAACTTAGCGGCCGGGTACCTCGTGCAGCTCTGGGGCTATCAAGCCGGGTTTCTTTCGCTTGCCGGTGTGGCTGCGTTAGCACTGGCCCTTTTTTATTGCGCCATGCCGGAGACAAAGGATGCGGTCCCTTATCACCCCGCGCCTGCTGCACTACCGGTCGGATATCAAGAGAACTGAGGGAATTGTTTTTAGTGCTTCGTTGAGTGCATGAGTAATGCGACGAATGTCGTGTCTAATTTAAATTTATAATTCTTCATTGAATGAGTCGATACGAAGAACGATTGAAGGAGAAGGTTCGATGACGCTACTGACAACGGTGTCTCTATTGATTCTCTCCAATGTCTTTATGACATTTGCCTGGTATGGACACTTGCGCTTCATGACCTTGCCGCTCTGGTTGGCAGTGATCGCCAGTTGGGGCATCGCCTTCTTCGAGTATTGCTTTCAAGTGCCCGCCAATCGCATCGGCTATCACACCCTCTCGGCCTATCAATTGAAGACCATCCAGGAAGTCATCACACTGACCGTCTTTATCGTTTTCGCGGAAGTCTATTTAGGCGAAGGCCTCAAGCCCAAGCATATGGCCGGGTTCATCCTCCTCGCTCTCGCCGCGTGGACCATCTTCCAGAAGGACTATGGGTTAGAGTGGTAATCGATAAGATAGTAGCCTAACCCAATCACGATGGCATCGCTCATCACCATAGCGGATCGGATCGAAGGGATCGACTGGGAGCAGGTATCCCACGATCTCGACGCACACGGCCATGCGATGATTGAGCATCTTTTGTCTTCAGAGGAATGTGAGACATTGGCCGCGCTGTACTCCCATGATGAAATTTTCCGCAGCCGTGTCGTGATGGCACGCCATGGGTTCGGTCGAGGAGAGTATAAGTACTTCAGTTATCCATTGCCCGATTTCATCGCGGACCTCCGGAGGGCTCTGTATCCGTATCTCGTCCCGATTGCGACCCGTTGGAATGCGGCCATGGGCATCGATGTGCGCTACCCGAAAACACACGCGGAATTTATCGCCCGTTGTCATCGGGCCGGACAAAGCAAACCCACGCCGCTGCTGCTCCAGTACGGCTCAGACGACTATAACTGCCTGCATCAAGACCTGTATGGCGAGCAGGTATTTCCGATCCAGCTCACGATTCTGTTGTCCAAGCCGGATCGTGATTTCACTGGGGGCGAATTCGTCATGACCGAGCAGCGGCCACGCAGGCAATCTCGGCCGATCGTTGTGCCGCTCGGACAAGGGGACGCAGTGCTCTTCGCCGTCAACCAACGCCCGGTGCAGGGCAGCAGGCGGGTCTACCGGGGCACGCTCAGACACGGCGTCAGCCGCGTTCGCTCAGGACATCGCCACACCCTCGGCGTCATTTTCCACGACGCAAAGTGAGAACGGTAAGCACATGACATGGTGCCGAATCGGGGCCGTAGGGTCTTGGGTCGTCTATCTATTCCACGGCTTCTTCTGTTTCTGTGTTTTCTTCTTTTACCTTTCTTGGCACGTCTCAGCGGGGAAGGGTCTAGGTCTGCCCAACACTGCGCGCAGTGAACAAGCATGCTTCTCAGCGTGCGCGTTTTGCAAGCACAGGGGCAGCCTATACCCTTCCCGCTCTTTCATTTCCTCTAGGTTGTCCCTGAGTCGTCGGCACCTCCCCCGCTTCCATGAACTGTTTGAATCGCCGCAAATCCTCTTCGACCTGCTGTGCCGGTTCTTCTCCGAAGAGCTTCGCCATCGAGGCGCCGAATGAACCGGCAATCGGCTCATACTCCAGTTCGACGGTTACTTCCGTACCTCGTCCACCAGGTGCAGGGACAAATCGTACGACTCCCCAGTGATTGATATCCGCTCCTTCACACGATTGCCAGGCTATCAATTGATCGGTCTTTTCGTTGACAATCTCCGCATCCCATTCGACGGGTTTCCCGGCCGGCCCCTTGGCAATCCAGTGTGAGCGCTTGTCATCCTGTACCGTCACGGATTCCAGATGCCGCATCACACTCGGAAGATTTTCAAACTTGCGCCAGAACCGGTACAGCTCATCCGAGGGGCGGTTGATGGTCAGGGTTTTCGCCACTTCGATTCGTTGCTTTCCACCAGTCGTGCGAATCAACCTCACGTGTAACGCCTGATACAAGACGCTTCGACCCGTAGCGCTACGATAGAGCAGCCCGGCCCCAAGAGCTGCCAGCACGGTTCCTCCAATACTCCGCCGCCTCAAGCCATACAACACCAGGGCCGCTCCACTGACCCCCGAGACCCATCGTTCGGTGTCATCGATGTTCGCGGGCGTTGTTGACGTGACGTTCCCTCTTCGAATATTTCGAGTCTCCTGCGTCATATGGGCTGCCATATATACCTCTCGGCAAGTTAAAGGTTACGCATACAAGAGAACGGTGTGGTCGTTTGTTGTTATGAGAATTGCTTTACGTGTGCCTTTTTACATTGTACTTGCGCGCTATTCGAGCGCGCGCCGGATCGTGCCACCTTTGAAAATGCGATACAGATAATACAGCGACGGGAAGAGCAGCAGCGCGCCGATCAACACGGCGGCCAATACCAATTGCAGCGTTTGGATTGGAGCGCTATCCGTAATAGTGACGCTAGGTATGACCAGATAGGGATATTGCGACACGCCCCATCCCCACACGATAAACATGACATAGCTGACGGTGCACACGAAGGCGATACGATACCTCCTCTGCCACAAGGACGTGAGCGCCGCAAGCGCAGAGAACCCGGCCAATCCCATGGTCATGGCGCCCCAAGTGGTATGGCCCAAATGGTATCGGACGTAAGGGGCGCCGCTGTTAGCCAACAGAAAGACCGCACCGGCGAGCAGAACCCCTACGCCACCCGCCCACAATGCTCGTTGCCTAAAATCGTCTCGCAAGGCAGCCTCGTCCGCTTCGAGCAGCAGGTACACCGCGGCGAGAAAAGCAAACAAGGTTAGTGCAAGCAATCCCACGGCGAAGCAAAATGGCGCCGCCCACGGCCGCACAAACACCTCGATAAACGTACCGCCTTGTCCCGCTAGACGCCCCGACGCCACGGCTCCGATTGTCATGCCAAGCATCATCGGCGTAAAGAGGCTCGAGGCGGCAAAGATACGTTCCCAGAATTTCTGGGCTCCGACCTCGCTCACCGTTCGCGGCACCACGTCATTGGTCCGGAACGCAAACGCGGATCCGCGCAATACGATTCCAATCAGCATGAGCGACAGCGGGATATGGAGCTGCGTGGAAATTAAAGCAAATGCCTTGGGGAACGCCGTGAAGAGAATCGTCACGACAAGGATCAACCAGACATGGTTGGCTTCCCAAATCGGCCCGATCGCCTTCGCAATGGCTTCCCGTTGAGCCAGAGCCCGAGGCCCACTCGCCAGCAGGCTCCAAACGCCGGCCCCGTAATCCGCCCCGGCGAAGAGGACATAGAAGGTCAGCGCAACCAGAATGATGCCGGCGAGAATGAGTTCAAGAGACATAGAAGAATAAGGGAACCGTTAACGTAACAATCAAAAGTGTAGTTGTGTTAAAACACGCTACTTTTTTTTACTTTACCTCGTACTCGGGGCCGCGGCGGCTGCAATGTGGCGCTTCAAGAGCCAGACGACAACCACGGCCAACACACAGTACAGCAAAGAGAACGTGATCATCGGCACCCATAGGCCCGGCATCGGCGTGACAGCCTCGCTCGTTCGCATCACGCCATAGATGATCCATGGTTGGCGGCCGACTTCCGTCACGACCCACCCGGCTTCGATGGCGAGAAATCCCAAGGGTGACGCCAGCACGAGAGCCCTGAGCAAGGCCGTCTCTCGCTCCAGCGCACGCCGCCGCCACCATTGCCACCCGACCCAGAGTGCCAATCCCATCATAATGAATCCGACCACGACCATGAATTGAAAGGCCAGATGCACGACCGCGACGGGCGGCCAATCCTTTTGGGGCACAGTGTCTAATCCCGCCACACGCGCATGCGGATCGAAGTAAAGCAGAAGACTCAAACCGTAGGGAATCTCAATCGCATAACGCACGTCTTGTCGTTCAGCATTGGGAAGACCGCCGATTCGGAACGCGGCGCCGTGCTCCGTGTGAAAGAGCGCCTCGATGGCCGCCAGCTTGGCGGGCTGATGGTGAGCCACATCCTTGGTCAACCAATCTCCGCTGAGCGGCTGCAGGATCGCCGGAATGCCCCCGACGATCAACGCGATCTCAAGCGCCCGGCGGTGAAACTCATTGGTACGATCGCGCAACAACAAATAGGCATGAATCCCGGCTACGGCAAATCCCGTCGTAGCGAAAGCCGCTAACACCATATGAACCGTTTCACCGGCCGCATGAGGATTGCGCATGGCGGCGATCGGGTCGAGATGAATCGGTTGTCCCTGAGACAGCTCGAAACCGGTTGGTGTATTCATCCACGCATTCGCGATGACGACGAAGATTGCCGACGCCACTCCGCTGAGCGCGACGATAATTCCTGCGGCAAGGTGGACTCGGGGCCGAAGTTGCTTCCAGCCGTATAAATAGAGCCCGAGGAAAATCGCTTCGGTAAAAAATGCAAACCCCTCGAGCGCAAACAGTGGACCAATGAGCGGTCCGGACCAATTCATGAACGAAGGCCACAGCAGGCCCAATTCAAACGAGAGCACCGTCCCGGATACAGCCCCCACGGCAAACAGGATGGCGGTTCCCTTGGCCCACCGCTTCGCTAAGATGAGATAGGTCTCATCGCCGGTCTTCAGCCACCGCCATTCGGCGATGGTCATCATCAGGGGCATCGCAATCCCGATGGCGGCAAAGACAATATGGAAACCCAGCGACACGGCCATCTGCGAACGGGCAGCAAGAAGATCCGTCATAGCCTTCTCAGGATGTTGAGCAAGGCCATATTACACCACCCAGGCGCCAAACCGCCCCTTGTCGTCGCTTCATTCTCGGTTCATCCATGATGTCACTCATCATGCTCCATACAGACTGAAAGAGATGAGGGGGACGATGAGAAGCGCTGTCGAAAAGAAACGAAGGTGGAGCGAGATGAAAAACGATAAAGATGACTGTGATGTCCGAAAACTTCGCCTCGGGTCTACGGACGGATGTTCTGTTCTACAACCGCCCGCGCCCCAGCGGACTCGGTCGCTGGGGCGCACTATGGAACAAAGCTCTAGCCTCGGCCTGGAGTCGTCTCTCGGCCGCGCTCCCATCCATACCGGACGGCATCCTTATAGCGATTCCATGGTCCCATCGTACCTTCATTCCAATTACGATGGGCTTGCATTTCGAGACTGCTCCAATCCATTCCATTGTATCGTGGGTCTTTCGCAAGTTCGAACCCGTACCGATAGGCAGGCCGGTATTGGTCATACCCGTATCCGCTATTGGCAAAGTTATTCTCGTAGTTCTGCCGAAAGTCGGGCTCATACCGGGTAATTTCCGCCAGCTCCGCTCCAGGAGGAACACTTTCGGCGTCTCTCCTGAGTGCGACTTCTTGATCGCTTGTATAGCGAGGACAACTATGTTTCCATATTAAATTGCGCATCGCCCAGCCGGGTTCATGCGACCGACAGCGTAAAATCTTGGGAAACGGATCATTTTCAATAGTGTAGCT
>JAICXS010000417.1 GCA_025934615.1 Nitrospiraceae bacterium | reverse complement strand
GGCGTGCATCAGGCCCGGGCGGCGGGAACCAGGGGCGCCGGCGCGGCGTCCTATAAAGCTGCCGTATCGATCAATTCACGCAACTCTACTGCCTTTATAAACCTGGTGCTGGCCTATTGGGAGCTGAAAGATCCGGCGCTGACGACTGAGATGCTGGAAGAAGCCATACGGGTCGCGCCGGAAAACGCCATGCCGCATCTTATTCTCGCCCAACGATTCATCGAGAAGGATGATTTATCGACCGCCACGACACATTTGGAACAGGCCAAGGCACATTCCGCCGACTCCCCGCAGGCGCAATCGTTTCTCAATAGCCAAATCCTCTATATCGAGAAAGCAAGGAAAGCCGAACACAATTTCTACGCGCGTGACAGCAGCCATTTTACCGTTAAATATGACGGCGGAGAAGATTATGCCGTCTGGACACGTGTGCTGGAAATTCTTGAAGACGCCTACCGCGACATCGGTCAGCAATTGGGGCACTATCCCAACAAACCGATTTTAGTCGTGCTCCATACCCGGCAGAGTTTTCATAATGCCACGGGAGGCCCGGCCTGGTCTGACGGCCTGTATGATTCGTCGTTGGGACGCATAAAAGTGCCGACCCAGGGCGCTTTGACGGATCAGGCTTGGCTCACCCGAGTGCTGCGTCATGAGTTCGTCCACGCGCTCTTGGATGATCGCCTTCAAGGCCATCGAATCCCTCAGTGGCTGAACGAAGGCTTGGCGATGCAACTGGCCGGCGATGCCCCACCGGACATTCCCGCGTTCATTCGCGGTGAAGTGACGTTGATCAACCTGACACATTTGGAAGGGCCATGGGGAGGGCTGCCGGCACAATATGCGATGGTCGCATATCTGGAGGGAAACTCAGCGACGCGATATCTTATCGATCGGTACGGCATGGGAACCGTTCGCGACCTGCTGGACCGGCTGTCCAAAGGAGACGCATTTCCGGCAGCATTCCATGACCGTGTGTTCATTACGTATGACGATTTTCAACGGCGGTGGATCGATACGCTCAATCAGTCGCTGCAGGGCGGACGGACTTAGCTCTTGGCACAATCGCAACTCACTGATCCAAACCAGCGATAACGATAGCGCGCAATGAGGCGGTAGATGAGATACGCCAACGGTCTCACGAACGAAACGTGCATGAGACCTTGTAAGATTCGGCCACCGCGCAGACCAGGCAGCAACGGAAGAAACGCATCGAGTCCCTTTGTAATCGTTCCGTCGCGCTCGACCAGAAAGGCCGCATCCGGCCGGCCTGGGCGATACCCGGCGCCCAATCGGCGCACCGCCTCATCGCTTTGATACGGCACCCATCGCACATCGCCGTCGTTTCCTAATCGCTCCATTCTTTCCTTTGCGGTCACGCATAATCGGCATTGCGCGTCGTAAATCAAGACGCGATCCGGCTCGACTCTCTGACGTTCAAGCCGAGCAGCATTATCTTCCATTTATCGAGCTTACCATTGCGATGGGTCCAAGACAATGAGCAGAGCGCGCATTGGCGGCTCTGGCTGAACAGCTAGAGCGAGTGATAGGATGCTCTCCCTACAAAGGGAGGGACTATGGACATTTCGGCGTTTCGGCAGATGGTAACAAAGAATCCGAACGGTTTCTTAGGGCGATATGGACTCGGCAACAAGATTCTGCAGGAAGGCGGCGATATCGCAGAAGCGGTCGAGCATCTCAGCGTGGCCGTGAAGCTCGATCCCACACATGTGGCGTCCCACTTAGCGCTCGGTCGAGCCCTTATTGCACTCAATCGAAAAGAAGAGGCGAAACCCATCTTGCAGGCCGGTATCGAGGTCGCGACTTCCGGCCGCTCGTCAGGCGGAGTCGATCTGGTCCCCGAACTTCAGGACTTACTCCGCACGTTGCGGTAGCGGCAGTGCTGTATGAGATCTCATCCCGGCATGATCGTCATTCTGGCGGCGCTCGTCGTAGTGTCGCTCTTCTCCATGACTCTTTCAGATTCCGACTCGAGCGGCACACATATGTATCCCCTGTTCTGGGACGTATTCTTGTTCGGCATCCCCATTACATTGGCCGGCTTCATCGTCTCGAAAGCGCGATGGGTGCTGATGGCTGCGGTTATGTATGGAACGATCGGGCTGGCGCTGGATATCTCGACGGTGGTGCAGGAACTCACCAAGGGAGAGGGTCAGCCGACAGTCCTGATGCTGAGCGGCATCACGGGAGTGCTGAACTTTTTGCTCATTGCGATCGGCGGACGCGGCTTTCTAGACGTTCTTCAGGCAACGTCGCCTCCAGCAAGCCGTGCTCCCAATCCCCGGTTCCCTTCTTCAGAGAAATAGGCCGCACTCGATTGAACCCGGCTTTCCGCAGCCACCTGGTGGTCTCGTCAAGACTGTACGTATTCCCTTCTTCGGTAAAGAGCAACATCGTCACCGCAAAGAGATTCGTCTCCTGAGGCCACAAGCCGTCAGAATCCACGAGAAACGCATCCTGAATCAGCACACGGCCCCCCGGATTGAGCGCTCTTGTCATTTTTTTAAACAGGCGCTGATTCTCCTGCGCTGAGTAGATATGGAGTACGTTCGAGAACCAAATCACATCGTATCGACCGGAGATCTCGTCTTTCAGAAAATCGAGAGGTAGATACGATAGTCGCCGACCATGCTTCACAGCCGCCGCGATTTCGCGCGCGACGTCAAGCGCCGGGGCGCGATCGGCCACAGTCGCCTGAAGCGTGGGATTGCGACGCAAGAACTCCAGCGCATAGGTGCCAGGCCCTCCGCCCAAGTCCAACAAAGTTCCAACGCCTTTCAAATTGATTTGCGCCGCCACCGCAGGGGCCACATCGACCGACCGGTGGTGCATGGCCCAACTGAACTCCCGTCGATAGGCTGCATCGTCCGGAGACTGGTCGTCTTCCACTGGCCTTCCAGTCCGGACGGATTTCGTCAGCTTTCCCCAATCGGTCCACTGATCTCGCATCAAATTGATATAGCCGCG
>JAICXS010000335.1 GCA_025934615.1 Nitrospiraceae bacterium | reverse complement strand
TCGGTGTCGCCGTGCCTTTTGCGTTGGGGTATGGGGTCGCCGCACTGCTCCATGTGACGACGCTCCAGGCGATTTTTGTGGGCGCCACACTGACGGCAACCAGCGTGGCCATTTCTGCGCGCGTCTTGTCTGATTTTGGACGGCTGCAGTCGCATGAAGGCAACATCATTCTGGGAGCCGCGGTCCTCGACGACATTCTGGGATTAGTGATTTTATCCGTCATGGTCGGGCTGGCGGAGTCAGGCAGGATTTCCTGGCCCGCGATTGCACAAACGGCTGGTTTGGCGATCCTCTTTCTGAGCGCAGCCGTGGTCTTTGGGCATCGCTACGCGAGGCTGTTCAGCCAGTTGGTGAACCGCTTGAATACGCGCGGCGCGTTGGTCATTACCGCGTTGACCTTTGCCTTGCTGCTGGGCTATGTGGCCGAAGCGGTGCATGTGGCGCCGCTCGTTGGCGCATTTGCTGCCGGACTTATTCTTGCCCGAACGGAGCACCAAACTCTTATTGAGAAACGCCTACAACCCATCACCGACGTGTTCGTCCCCATTTTTTTTGTCCTCGTCGGCGCGGCGGTGGATTTAAGTTATTTGAATCCGTTGCATTCCCAGAATCACTCGGTTTTACTTCTAGCCGGTGGTTTGACTCTGGTGGCCATCGTCGGCAAGCTCGTCTCAGGTTTGGGCGTGCTGGATCGGACAGTCAATCGCTGGATCGTTGGGATCGGCATGGTGCCCCGCGGAGAAGTGGGGTTGATTTTTGCCGGTGTCGGGCTGGGAACTCATATTATTACGGAGGCGCAATATGGCGCGATCCTGGTCGTGGTGGCGGTCACGACATTTCTCTCGCCCGTGTTCTTGAAGCGTCTGCTGGAGGACGGACAGCGCGGCTGAGGAATCTGCGGCGCCCGCATCTCTGAAGCGGAAGGAGAGCGGGCTACCGGGCCGAAGTTGTTTTCAAACTCGTGGTGACGGATTTCACAATCGTCATTTTCTTCAGCGCATCGACAAACAGATCCGGAGTTTGCGACTGAGGCAGATTGACTTCGACATTGTACCAACCGGCATTGATTTGCCCCGTCCGGCCATGGATCTCCTGAATGAGATCTTGGATACTTTTTTCCGGCGTATTCTCCTGAAACGACATCCAAAAGGTAAAGGGAGCCAGCGTGGGCAGGTCTCGCGTGCTGTCGGTAATTCCAGGAAACGAACCGGGCGACAAGGTCGTCAGTTCAGCGACTTTGGCAGGAAGAGTGCCGCTGAGATCAGCTGGCATCGCCTGAGCCAGCGTCACCGCGGCTTGCTTGGCTCCTCGTTCGGCCTTGGCCAACGTGTCTATTCGACCCAATCCAGCCCGTCCCACTCTCGCAGCTTCATCGAGCTGGGCCATCTGTAGCGATACCCGGCCGACTCGATCGGTGAGTTGTAATTGCCCTCGCGTCAATCCTTCGATGGCCTGATGAGCCCGTGCCAGCATTTGTTGCTGAGCTTGCAGAGTTCGCATGGCCGTTTCCTGAGCTTGCATGACTCTGATCAAGACTTCCTCTTGTCGAGCCATCGCCTTTTCTGAGACAGCGGCCTCGTGGGGAAGGACGGTCACAGGGGGCACCGGCGGTTCCGAATGCGAGGCCGGTCCGATACGGTCTGAGAGACGGTCTGCGACAAGGAACAGGATCGCGACGGCAAAGCCGGCTCGTCCCATCATGGTCACATTCGACCACACGGATTGGGCGAACCGCGAAGGCATTACCGGCCGCGACGTTTTGGGATGCGCGTCCTTGATAGCGGAGGTCGCCTGTTTCATGGTGAGCTTGGCGGCGTGATATGTCACCTGAACTGATCCGCCGTCGACTCGATTGTGAATGCTGATTTCGAGGACGTGATCGCCGACGGGGAGCCGCGCCATTTTCATACGGAGGTCCTGCGCGCATAAGCTGCCGATCAGGCGGCCGGACGCGGTGCGGATTTCGACCGTCTGAATGGCCCGCGGTTGTGTAATGGAAGCAACAGCATGGGTGGCTTCGTCGCACTCCATCGCGCCGACGCATTCGTGGTTCACAAAAATCTGAAGCGAGCCAGGATCCTCATCCTGGTCCAAGCCCGGCTGAACGTGCAATGAAGAGAGCAACCGTCGTCGATAGGCATCCGCTACATCATCTGGTTCCATGGCGCCCTCAGTGATCTACCGAATGATAGGACTCGACCAATCTCCCATTCAATAAGGGACGGATTCGTAGATCGAGCTGTGGGGTCAGCACGTCTTGCGAGTCGTCCTGATGGACATCGCAGACTTCCGAGAGGCAATCCCGGCAGAGGGCAAGGTGCCACACGCGATAATCATAACCATAGCCTTCTTTAAAAAGATGCGCCCATTGTTGACGTGACAGGCAGGGGAAATGCTCCGGCTCGCTCTTCCGATAATGCGCCTGCACGATGCGGCTGAGCCGATCGGCCTCTGCGTGAAATTGGTCGGGGTAGCGGCGCTTATGGGATTCAATTTCCATGAGGTCTTCACGTGTGATGCCGACTTCATCGACCGCCCGTTGCCATCCACTCCGCCGCCAACGCTCAAAATTCTTGTACACGCGCTGCGTTTCTGTCGTCCCGAGTCCCAGGACTTTCGCCACCTGGCTTTGCCCGAATCCGTACAAATGATAGAACAAGGCCATTAAGGCATCGCGGCTGATCACCGCCCGCGATGTCAGGCCTTCCAAAAATCGGCCGAGCGGCGACAAGAGCTCCTTGTCGTAACAGAACGGCTCCGGCTGACTGAAATATTTGGCGATGAGGCTGTCCAAGAAGAAGAGCGGCCGACAGGGAATTTCCGTGCGTCCGTACATCAAGAAGCGCTCGACAAGCTCATAGCCCCAACGAAGAGCCAGCTTTTCATGACAGACATCGTCGCCCCACTGGCCGGTCTCGCGTAAGAACCGCCGTGTTTGCGTCGTCGCATGATTGAGCAAATGCGGCAAGGCTTCGGTCATGAGTCGCTCATATTCATCGACTGTCATGACTAATTGACTTAATCTGGCAGTCACGTCTCGTCTATCGACCATTTCCCACCTCTTGACACCGAGTATGCCATAAGCTGCGGCAATCAGCTATGAGGGTGATTATATATTTCGTAATAGAACGGCTGACATTTTATCCATTGAGCCGCTGTAATGGATTTTGCTATTATCATCGGCGTAGATTACGTTTATTAATCTAGTTAGGTTCACATGAAGAAGTTTTCAATGCTCGTGGCGTTGGCCATGCTCATCGGTTTCGGAACGGTCACGACCCTGACCTACGCCAGCGAGCCGCCGGCTTCCACCGAGAAGGGGAAAGAGAAGAAATCGGCTGGTCCAAAGGCAACGGAAGACGAGAAGAAGGACGGCGGCCGGTAATCCTGCTGATCCGTTCGCGTTTCACGCTCAGTACCAATGTAACAACCAAGGCTGGTACTCTTTGAGGAAAGAGTACCAGCCTTTTTACTTGCTCACACGACGGCTTATTATCGAGTCATGATGAGCTCGGGCTTGGGATCTTCCTCCTCGTCCGGCGCCGCTGCAGGCCTGCGCTCACGCCGCTCCTCAAACCAAGGGAAGAGTGCGGGAAGCACCACCAACGTCAATAACGTTGAGGTGATGAGGCCGCCGAT
>JAICXS010000519.1 GCA_025934615.1 Nitrospiraceae bacterium | reverse complement strand
CTTCCAGGCGACGGAGAAGCTGAGCGTGAATGCGCGCGCTGAATTCCTCGATGACAGCGCTGACATGATCGTGGATTCTTCAGAACTCGGCCTCAGCCGGGCGAAGATCTATGCGTTCACCGGCACGGTCCAATACGACCTGTGGAAGAACGTGATCACCCGTGCGGAAATCCGCTGGGACCACGGCGATAACGGCAAGTTCTTCGGCGGCACCGTCGACTCGGGCCCGAACCGCAAGAACGCGCTCATGCTCGCTGCGCAGGTCATCTACAAGTTCTAATCTCTGGAACTCACAACAACCCTCCCGCGAAAACCGGGAGGGTTTTTTGTTTTCGGGATCTTTAACGCAAAGACGCAAGCCGGCAAAATCATTTTCCTTTGCGATTCTGCTTCTTCGCGCCTTTGCGTTGAAAATCTGAACGACAACTCAAGCCCGCAGGACAGGCATCTTGCCTGGCGGGACGCCCGTACTACTCGCCGAAAAGCTTTTTAAGGGCATCGCGCGCCTTGGTTTCGCGCGAGTTGTTTTCGGTTTTGGCCACAAATTCGCGCCGGGCCATTTCAAAGTATTCACAATAATTGGCCATTTGCTTGTCGAACACCGGTTCGGCGCGGCGGTCGCGGCATTGATACGCTGCGCGTGGCTCGTAACTCACGCAGTTCAAACACACCTTCAGATCGGCGCCGCAAATGCACGCTTCCGAACGCCCCGGTGTGCCGGCGAGAGTATATTCCCGGCCGCATTTCCAGCAATGTCGCGTCAAGGCCATGGCATAATTGTATTTTTGTTCCGGCGCTTTTGCCAGCCGCTTGTTGGAAAACACCCAACCATGGGTCTCTCAATTCCACGGCTTCCGGCCTATTTTCGGTTGTCCTTGGAAACCACGACAACCCTTGTCCTGTTTTCGGACGACATGAAAAATATAAGGATTATCGAGGAAAGACAAAAAATGTTGAGGTTTTCTGGCGTGGAAGGTGCTTGTCACGATGTATGCATTTAAGACAGGCAAGCGGTTCCGAGCAGTTGACGGCAAACGGCCAAACTCAGCCACAAGCCGTACGATGGATGCCCTCGTATGGGCAAAGAGGGAATACGCTTTTAATGGTAATGATCTTTTGCATGGCGATCGGAATGGTGCTGGCGGGCACGCTCAGACTGATTGCCAACCGATACGCCATGAGCATGCGATCATCGTCCTGGAACCAGGCCATTCCGGTTTTGGAAGCGGGAGTCGAGGAGGCGATGACCCACATGCGCGACGATGCGAATCCCACCGACAACGGCTGGACGGCGAGCGTCATCAGCGGGAGCACGGTTTACCAGAAAAAACGCACTTTCCCGGATGGAAGTTATTTTAACACCACCATCTACAGCCCTTCCTCCAACACGCCCAGCATCATTGCCCAAGGGTATGTCCCCATGCCAATGAAAGCCAATCAGTATGTTGCGCGGACTGTGCTGGTCGAGACGACGAATCCTCCGAACGTGTTCACCAAGGCGATTGCGACGATTGGCACCATCACCTTCAATGGCAGCAACCCTTCCGCGGATAGTTACGATTCAGCCGTCGGAGCCTATGACGCCGTCACGAATCACGGCTCATTGGGCAATCTGGCGACGGACTCGACGAACAAGCCGGCGGTGGACTTGGGCGGCGGCACAGTGAATGGCTCGGTAACCACCGGTCCCGGAGGAACGATCACCGGAGGAACGATCACTGGCGGCACCAATAACAATATGAACGTGTCGTTTCCTTCCAATTATCCGCCCGGCAACGCGTCTTCATTCATGAACATGCCCAACCCGGGCCTTCTTACAATCCTGGGAATCACCGGCTACAACCTATCCTCAGGCTCGTATCAGGCAGCGAACTTCAGCTCGAGCGGGGCGCCACTGATCATCAACGGAAATGTCACCCTTTACGTCAGTGGCTCCTTCGATATCGCCGGCCAGGGTTACATTGAGATCAAAAAAGGCGCGAGTCTCACGTTGTACGTGGGCGGAAACTTG
>JAICXS010000546.1 GCA_025934615.1 Nitrospiraceae bacterium | reverse complement strand
GGACTGCCGCCAACGCCCGCATACCTAACTGTTAATCGTGGCGACCGTCGAGTTGCGTCAGAATCTCGCGCGCGGCATCCGGGATAAATGTTCCCGGTCCGAAAACTGCATCGGCGCCATTCTGCTTCAGGAAATCGTAATCCTGCGGCGGAATGACTCCGCCCACGACGACCATGATGTCGTCGCGGCCAATCTTAGCCAGTTCATCGACCAACTGAACCAGCAACGTCTTGTGGCCGCCGGCCAATGAGCTGATCCCTACCACATGAACATCGTTTTCTGAGGCCATGCGCGCCGCTTCGTCGGGTTGCTGAAACAGCGGGCCGATGTCCACGTCAAAACCGAGATCGGCGTAGGCGGTGGCGACAACCTTTGCCCCGCGGTCGTGCCCGTCCTGGCCCATTTTTGCGATCAGAAT
The DNA here is from genome assembly GCA_025934615.1 of Nitrospiraceae bacterium. Classification (GTDB taxonomy): domain Bacteria; phylum Nitrospirota; class Nitrospiria; order Nitrospirales; family Nitrospiraceae; genus JAICXS01. The sequence continues at coordinate 1,323 of JAICXS010000546.1, read as the reverse complement.
TCGTGGTCGCCGCCCGTGTCGATCGGCAAACTTATCCGTGAGTTGGCGGACCTGTTCAATTTGCGGGTTTTGCCCAAATTCGGATTGATAGACTCCAGACACGGAACGAATCACAGCTTTGTGACGGTTAAAGGTTTTCTCAAGTGCAAAGGAGATTTCACCCAGAGTTGCACGAGCACGCCCGGCTTCGACGGCGAGGGCCAACAGGTCGCCGGAACCGGTTTCGGCCGCTTTGGTCAGTGCTTCCAAAGCATTATGCACTTTTGTGTTGTCGCGTCCGCCCTTGAGTTGGTGGAGGCTCTTGATTTGTGCCTCGCGGACCGCGGTGTTGTCCACTTCGCGGACCTCAAGTTGTTCGGCTTTTTCCAGGCGGAACAGATTGACGCCGATGATGGACTCTTTGCCTGAATCGATTTGGGCCTGACGGCGCGCCGCCGCTTCCTCAATGCGCAGCTTGGGCAAGCCGGTTTCGATGGCTTTGGCCATTCCCCCTAGGGATTCGACTTCCTGGATGTGCGTCCAGGCCCGCTGCATGATTGCCTGGGTGAGCGCTTCGACGAAAAATGAACCGCCCCAGGGATCAATCACCTTGCAAATACCAGTTTCCTCTTGGAGCAATAACTGGGTATTACGGGCAATGCGTGCGGAAAAATCCGTGGGCAGCGCAATGGCTTCATCCAGTGAATTGGTGTGCAACGACTGGGTATGGCCGAGGGCGGCGGCCATCGCTTCGATGCAGGTGCGGACCACGTTATTAAACGGGTCTTGTTCGGTCAGCGACCACCCCGAGGTCTGCGAATGCGTGCGCAGTGCCATCGATTTCGGGTTCTTCGGATTGAACTGCTTGATTAGTTTGGCCCAGAGCGCTCGAGCGGCGCGCATCTTGGCGATTTCCATAAAGAAGTTTTTGCCTTGTGCCCAGAAAAACGAGAGGCGCGGCGCAAAGGCGTCAATGTCGATGCCGGCCTTGATCCCGGTGCGCACGTACTCCAGCCCATCCGCGAGGGTGTAAGCCATCTCGAGATCGGCCGGCGCGCCCGCTTCCTGCATATGGTAGCCGGAAATCGAGATCGAATTGAATTTCGGCATGTTCTTCGACGTGAACGAGAAAATATCCGCAATAATCCTCATCGATGGCGCAGGCGGATAGATGTAGGTATTGCGGACCATGTATTCCTTGAGGATGTCGTTCTGGATGGTGCCGGAGAGCTGTTCCAGTTTCACGCCTTGTTCCTCGGCGGCGACGATGTAGAAGGCCATGACAGGCAACACTGCCCCGTTCATGGTCATGGAGACGGAGATACGGTCGAGGGGAATGCCCTC
>JAICXS010000398.1 GCA_025934615.1 Nitrospiraceae bacterium | reverse complement strand
TAGTGATGATCTTCTTCTTCTCTCCGATAATGTCCCGAAGGACGTTTTTCGCCATTTCCAACGTGATGGGCTGCCCCGTGAGAGAAGAGTACGCTCCCAAGCGAACCAGAGAACCTTCAAGCTCACGGATATTGCTTTTCATCGTCGCCGCCAAAAACTGGATGACTTCTTCGGGCAGCGCAATACCCTCGTCATCCGACTTCTTGCGAAGGATCGCGATCCGCGTTTCGACATCAGGAGATTGAAGATCGGCAATGAGTCCCCACTCAAAGCGCGAGCGCAAGCGTTCTTCCATATCCGGCATTTCTTTTGGAAAACGATCGCTCGACAAGACAATTTGCTTTTGTGCCTCGTACAACGCGTTAAACGTATGGAAGAATTCTTCTTGCGTGCGTTCTTTCCCGGCTAAAAACTGTACGTCATCGACCAGCAGCATATCGATATTCCGGTAACGCTTCCGCAAATCGATCATCTTGTCATACCGAATCGAATTAATGACTTCATTGGTAAACTGCTCGGTCGTCACATAGGCAATGCGCATATCGGAGCGTTCGGCGAGATGATTGCCGATCGCGTTTAAAAGGTGTGTCTTGCCAAGCCCCACGCCCCCATAAATAAATAAGGGGTTATAGGCCTTCGCCGGCGCATCGGCGACTGCACGGCATGCGGCATGGGCAAATTGATTGCTGGCGCCGACGACGAAACTCCCGAAGGAATATTTGGGGTTGAGATGGAGCACCTTGCGGGGCCGCGCCGTCAGCGAACTTCGTACCGTGGACTGTATTGGGGTGGGCGCGGACTTCTCCGGAGATTTGTCGCCGGATTTTTCACCGGCGACAAACATCACAGCAATATCCTGCGTTTCTCGTCCAGTCGCCATCGCAAACGCTTCCGACATCAGGTCGCCATAATGCTCGGTCAACCATTCCCCAAAAAATTTATTCGGGACTTCAAGCCGCACCGATGAATCATGTATTCCATTAAAATTCAAAGGGATAAACCACGTATCGAAGACATGCCTGGGAACTCTCGCTTCGATATGCGCCAGCGCTTCTTCCCAAACAGACTCGACTTTCATCTACAAGCCCTCCAGTTATACACAGGCTTATGAACATCTGTTGATAAACCATCTGCTTTTCAAGGTATTACGGTGAACCCTCTTCACCGCGACCTGACTTTTCGCTTCCTCTAGCCGGTCCCATGAAATCCAATGGTATTCATTCACAGATATTCCACTCCCATACAGGGTTCATCCACACCATCAACACAGAAACGATGAGTCCTAAAAATCGTGAACGCTTGTATCGATGCAGACTTAGGAACTGTTACCAGTTTCCACATGCCTTACTCTTTCTCCTACTATTTTGAAGTAGCAAGCACAGAAGTCATCTATCGGAAGAAGATGGTGTTCATAACGCAATGACGGCATCGGCCTCGAATATCATGCGCAGCATATCCGTATATGAAATGACCGGATAAGAGGGAGTCACGTGACGCGCGGCTACATCATCGGATAATGCGTAGACACGGTGTGCCGCCAGATGGGTACGGGTCACGCCATCTTGAAGAAGCACGACTGAAACCTCGCTGTTCGGTGTCTGATCGGACACGAAAACATCCGCATGGGCAGACAAGGAATGTTTTACAAGATAGAGAATTTTTCGCAAGCAATCACGTCTTATCAAAAACTAGAGCACGATCGGCAGCCGCGATGGTGGTTGCAATATCGGATTCGGCGGCCTCACGAATTTCAAAATCCGTATCGAGGGAAAATCGAGACCGGCTGCCCTGTTGAAGAAGGAACGGGATCTTGAACTCCCTGAACACCGGCAGATGTTTTTCTAAAATTTCGACGTCAACAATGTCATCCGTGTCGGTAGAGAGTAAAAGCGGCGCCTGATCGAGGAGTACGACGGTCATCGGGTTGTCTCCGGTTCCAAGCCCCAGGGCAATCCGAAGCGCTTCAACAGCTCGTCCTGATGTGCGAGGATCCTCCTGGATGACAACGACAATACTCGGAGGCACAGGTCCTCACTAGTTGAATGCGACAAATCGGTCGCACCCGTTGATAATGTTCGACAGGACGACAAGACCGCACAACTGAATATTCGGATCGAGATTCCCGGTCGGGACTCCTTGCTGCTGACACCCGTACGCGCAGGCAAACAGCTTCGCTCCAGTTTTGGAAAGGCCGAGTACCCGACCGTCGGTAAGGCCCTTGACCCCCTCATCGATCAAATAGAGATACACGTCGACATCCGAGCGAAGCCCTTCCTCACAGAGACGTGCAACCGTCGTAAGATTCGGGTGAGTGGGCGGGGTAGATAACAGAATCCCGAGCTTCTTTTTCTGCATAGCTATTAACAGGGTCAATCAAGAACGCTCGAACCGCATTAGTTATTGATTGTCCAGGAAAAAATTACTCTTTATAGCCTCTGATGTCAACTGCAAAATCGGTCAAAACCCTTGCGTCATCGGAGGCGTTCGGCGAGGTGTCGAGCCACCGTAGAAAGAGGTACTTCTTCTTGCTCTTTCGTGGTCATATTTCGCACCAGCGCATGGCCTTTGACGACTTCATCGTCCCCGATCATGACGATGTAGGAAGCTCCCATGCGATCGGCCTGACGCAAATGAGTCTTTAAGGAGGTGGCGCGAGAATCCGTGTCGGCCGGTACTCCGAGCGAGCGGAGCTGGTGTAACACGCGAGGGCCAAAAGAAGATCCTTGTTGACCAAACGCAGCGACTGCGACGAGCTTGGGGACGGGAAGAGTCATTGAGCTAGGAAGCATGAGGGAGACTCGTTCAAGCCCGACGGCAAATCCGATGGCGGGTGTTTTAGGCCCTCCTAACGTCTCCACAAGACCGTCATACCGGCCACCGGCCCCAACGGCATTCTGGGCGCCTAAGTGCTGAGAAGTCACCTCGAATGTTGTAAGCGTATAATAGTCCAGGCCGCGCACGAGCCGTGGGTTGATCACGTAAGGAATACTCAGTTCACTCAGACCGGCTTTGACCTCATCGAAGTGCGCCCGCGAATTCGTCGAAAGGGAGTCCGTGATCCTCGGAGCGCCTTCTGTAGCCGCCCTGCACTCGGGAATCTTGCAATCAAGCAC
>JAICXS010000405.1 GCA_025934615.1 Nitrospiraceae bacterium | reverse complement strand
GGAGATCCATCCTATACCCGTCCGTCGAGGCAAACCGAAGACAGCGGTCAGATCGGTTTTCATGACACAGGTGGCGACCAAGCCGCCGACGTTCGCGCTTTTTGTCGGCCATCCCGACGATATCACCAAAATCTACATTCGGTTTTTAGAGAAACAGATTCGTGAAAAATACGGCTTTCCAGGCACGCCGATCCGAATTCTTGTCAGGCAAAAATGAGTTCCCAGTGTTGAATGGTTCGTTTTAAATTCTTTAGAACTATGCACGGAGCACTCGACATTAAAAACTCATACGCCGGGAGATGTGCATGCATATGCGAACGACTTGCTTCATTGTGTTGGCGCTCATCCTAAGTCCCGGGCAAGAATCTCTCATGGCCCAAGAGCCAATTGTAGCGTCCTCCAGCGACATGGTCATGATCGATGGCATCACTGTGCCCGATATCGGCCCCATGCCGGCCTTCGTGCCGACGCCGGCCGGCAACGTGAACTATGTGCAGAAAATCGAACTGGGCAAACAGCTCTATTTCGATGGGCGACTCTCGAAGAACAATGCCGTTTCCTGCGCCTTCTGTCATAACCCAGGTACCGGCTTTGCCGATGCGCGACAGTTTTCGATCGGCGCGTTTGGAACCGCCGGAGGGCGCCAAGCACCGACAGTCTATAATACCGCCTTCAACCCACTCCAATTTTGGGATGGCCGGGCCACCTCCTTAGAAGAGCAAGCCATTGGGCCGATTCACAATCCGATTGAAATGGCTGAGACGCACGAAACGGTCGTGCCGAAAATCGCGAAGATCCCTGGCTACCAAAAGCAGTTCAAGGCGGTGTTCGGCCACAATGTGAGTTTGCAGGGCATTGCCGATGCGATCGCTGCCTTTGAACGTACGATTGTCTCCGCGAATTCCGCCTTCGATAAATACGCGATGGGTGAGTCGAACGCCATGGGTGACTCCGCAGTTCGCGGAATGCAGCTCTTCAAAGGGAAAGCACGCTGCATCCTGTGTCATAACGGCCCTAACTTCACCGACAATCAGTTTCATAATCTAGGAGTCCCCCAGGAAGGTCTGCTCAAGGAAGATCTAGGGCGTTATAACGTAACCCGACGCGAGCGCGACAAGGGGGCGTTCAAAACTCCCACCCTACGCAGCGTCACCGAGACCGCTCCCTACATGCACGACGGCGTGTTCAAAACGTTGGAAGATGTCATGGAATTCAAAGATAAAGGGGGACAGCCGAATGCGCATCTCAGTCCGCTCATGAAACCGCTTGGTCTGACGCCGGAAGAGAAAGCCGATCTGGTGACCTTCATGAAGGCCCTCGCCGGAGCGCCGCTAAAAACCACGCTTCCGAAACTCCCCAAATAGTCTCCCTAAACAGCCGGGCAATCTGCACAGGGTGCTTCGATCGCTACTGTATCGGATATCATTCTCCCTTCCCTTTTCCTTTTCACTCTATCTCACAACGAATCCGTCCACTTGCTGACGGCAGTCTCTCGGCGTCTCGACTAAAGTGCAAGTCGGGACTTCACTGTGGGAGGACAGCAATGCGTCAAACCAAACGTAGGCACCTGCGCATCGGAACGGTGGGGATCGTTGTCAGTGCCGTCTGCACAATATGGGCGTGGAATACGGGGAATGTAGATGGTGCCGCTCAAGATCGGCACCGTAAGGAGAAGACCGAGAGTGCCATCGAAGAGACCAAGACCAAAGGGTTCGATGGTGTCGATTTCTCATATGATGTCTTCGGTGTTCCGCCTGAACAAGATGCCCAGAAGGCGGCTGAAGAGGCGATGGCCAAGGATGTGGCTGATAAACCGCGCGTGCTCGCTCGCCAGAAAAAACTATTAGCGGAGCGGTATGAGCTTGATTGCAAAACAGCCGCCGGCGTCACCATGACGAAGGGCAAGCACCAGCCGATTGGACCGGCCGTAACTCTCAAGCAGGGCTTGACGTGGGACAAATTGGGTCAGATGGAGGCCGACGAGATCAGGGCCGAGAAGCTGTTCCCTGGAGGGTTTCGCCGGCTGCCGCATGTGAAGCATGAGGTCGGAGGACAAGTCTTCCCTCAGATTCAAATCAAGCAGTTTCCACGGCTGGAACGGTTTGACGTGGATTTCGATTTGCCGGATTGTTTTCTGCCGGAGTTTCCGCCGCCCATTTTCCTCACGACTCATCCCGAATTGGGCGACGTGTCACAAGGGGAAGCCCTCCATGCGGAGAATTTCGATCGCCTGTTTCGCGGTCTCGTTACTCCGGTACAACTTGACGGCTTACGCTTGCTGGTGACGCAATTTCCAGAAGAAGAGTTTAATGCGACTCACGATCGGAAAACGGTTAAGCCGAGTTTGGGGGTCTCGTGCCTCGATTGCCATGTAAATTTTCATACGACTGCTCAGTTTCATCTAAATCCCGACACGCGTCCGCAACGAGATCGGCTGCGCTTGGATACGGTCAGCCTGCGCGGCCTGTTCAATCAACAAATCCATGGATCCAAGCGTAGCATTCGGTCGGTCGAAGACTTCACAGAATTCGAGCAGCGTACGGCGTATTTCAATGGCGATCAGATTCGGGCGATCAAAAAGGGCGCCCACGTCATCGATCGTCTTCTGGTCCCGCATATGGCGCAGATGCAAAATATGATTGATTTTCCGCCTGCACCCAAGCTGACGGTCTTCGGGACTCTGGATCGAAAGAAAGCCACGCCGCAAGAGATCAAAGGAGAAGAATTATTTTTCGGCAAGGCTCGCTGTGTGGGCTGTCATCAGCCGCCGGCCTACACCGATCATCAGATGCACGATCTGCATTTGGAGCGGTTCGGCGCCGAGGCAGATGGCCCGATTAAAAGCTTTGTTCTGCGTGGCATCAAGGATTCGCCGCCCTATTTCCATGATGGTCGCCTACCGACTTTGGAAGATACGGTCGAGTTCTTCAATCTCGTCTTGGAACTGAAACTGAATCGGGAAGAAAAGGCAGCGCTGACGGCGTTTATGCGGGCGTTATAAATCGATGCTCAAGTAATTCCTGACGGCGGCCATCGAATATCGGCATTCGAT
>JAICXS010000570.1 GCA_025934615.1 Nitrospiraceae bacterium | reverse complement strand
GTTCGTGACCGTGTGCGCACTTTTGCCGATGCCCATTGCGGGCTATTGGCTGATGCGATCCGTCTATTCGTTTAGTCAAAGCATGGGTGTCACGATGATGGGCGGTCTGCTGACCTGGTTGTTCGTCGTGCAGGCCTTGCTCGTCGGGGTGCTCTTTCTCGGCATCAATTACTATCTCTGGCAAAGCATGGGACGATTGCAGGGCGGAGAGCGGTATCAGGTATATCTCAAGTACTTGGTCTATGCGTTGTTTGCTTGCCTGGTGGTGTGGTTTACGCCCCATACAATGTTGATGTCGCCAAGCGAAGTGCGCGCGATGGGCGGCGCACAGCACCCGGTGATCGGCAACTATGGCGTGATGTCGGCGAAGAACGGCGCGATCAATGTGATGATGTGTCTGACTGCGCTCAGTTACATCTTTTACCGGCGGGCCAACCGGACGATCACGGTGTCGTGGGCTCCCCTGGGCAATGCGATTCTCGGGGCTGTGTTTAGCGTGGGAGTGCTCCATATCGTCTGGCTCTCGGTGTATGGCTTCTATCTGCCCGCAAGCGTGCGGGTCGGCCTATCGGCGCCTCAAGCAGCTACGACGTTGACCGTGCTGCTGGTGGGCTTATTGGTCAATCGCGCGATGATGCGCGGGGCGGTCGTACTGGGGCCCGTTGAGTGGGGAAAGATTTCTGTCCGCGGCATGGTGACGCTGTTTGGGCTTGCGGCGGCATTTACCTGGGTGATGGGGCTCATGGGGTATATCCGGTCGTCGGGACGGTTGTCCTGGCACGTGAGTGAAATCATGCCGGATGTGTCGCCGTGGGCCTTTACGCCGTCACTGGGCTTTGCCGCCAAAATGGTGACCCTTAACATGATTGTCTTTTGGTTGACTGCTTTGTTCCTGTTTTGGCTCAGCAGTCGTGGCGAGCGGCGTGTGCCGTTGATGGAACGTGTCTCGGTCGATCGAGTCGTACTTCGTCCAGCTTCAGAGGAGGCACAGCCGTCGTGAACATGAGAAAGCAGACTGTTGCAGGATGGGCGCTCATCGGGATGGCGATTACAGCCATGCTCTGTGATAGTCCGAATGTGTCGGCGGCGGCGGCTGAAGGCTACAGGGTCCTCGAGGATTTTCATGCGAAAGACACGGATGGATTTCCGGTGAATTGGCAAAATGAAAATGGTCGCAATGAAGCGCGGGCTCGCGAGGCCTATAAGATTCAAGGGGAGCAGAACGGGACGTTTCTCGCCGTGCGGAATGCCGACCAGCGAATCAAGAATAAGAAAATCGAATGGGACCCCAAAGCGAAGCCGGTGCTGACATGGCGTTGGCGTTTGCACAAAGCGCCGGTCGGCGCCGATCCGATTGCGGTCATCTATGTCGCGCTGGATACCGATTTAATGTTTATCCCCGTATTTACCAAATATATTTGGAGCGGCACAAAAGCCGAAGGAACCGTCACCGAGGGGGGGATGTTCAGCGGGTCTGAGATTGTCGTTCAGAGCGGCCTCGCACCGACCGAATGGGTCGAAGAGCGGATCAATGTGTATGAGGATTT
>JAICXS010000526.1 GCA_025934615.1 Nitrospiraceae bacterium | reverse complement strand
TCGGGAAAACGTTCGCGGATGAGCTGCATCTTCGGTTGCAGCGCCTTCATCTTCGCCATCGAGGCGTAGGATTTGCTGGCAAGAGGGAAGAAGGTCATCTTCAGCAGCGTCGTGACCATCAGAATCGCAACGCCGAAATTGCCGACCAGGCGGAAGAAAAAATCGATCAAGGCGAACATCGGCTTGGTGATGAACCAAAGATGCCCCCAATCGATCAATCGATCGAAGCGGTCGAGCGCGAGCGCTTTCTGATACCCGTTGACGACAGCAACCTCCTTCGCGCCGGCAAACAAGCGGGTTGTCGCGCTTGCCATGGCGCCCGGCGCTACCGTTTGCGTTTCCCCGGTGTAATCCGCCTGGTAGGTCTTGAGGGACCCGAGCGGGCCTGCGGTAAATTCGGCCTGTAGCGGCATCGCGGCAGAAGGGATAAGGACCGCTGCCCAATATTTGTCGGTAAAGCCGAGCCACGCGCCATCAGATGCGAACGGAACGCGCTTCTTTTCGTCGAGTTTTTTGTAGGTGAGTTCCTGAAGCCCTGCCTCTCCGAGAACCCCGACGGCCCCCTCATGAAGCAGATAACTACCGCCGGATGCGGGAGGATTGTGGCGTGAGATCAAGGCATAGGGCGCAATCGCAACGGATGCTTGCCCTCTGTTCTCGACCTCATCGCGGATCGTGAAAAGATATTTGTCGTCGACCGAAATGATCCGCCGGAATTCCAGGCCCTGGCCGTTGTCCCACGACAGGCGGACCGGTTGTCCGACGCCGAGACTGTTGGAGCCGATCTGATGCCAGATCGTCTCTGAGGTCGGCACCATCGACGCTGCGCCGGATGCATCGACCCAGCCGAACTCGGCGTAAAACGGCTGCGAACTGCCGGAAGGCGAGAGCAGTTCGATGGCGGGCGACTTTGGGTCTGTCGTCTCGTGATATTGCGTGAGCGACAGATCATCAATACGGCCGCCCTTCAGCGCGATGGAGCCGCGCAGATCGGGCGTGTCGATCGTAACCCGGGGCGATCGGCCGAGCGCCTCCTGCCGCGAAAATTTCCGAGGTCGTCGTATCGGCGCTTCGGATGGCCGCTCCTGAATCTGGCGCTGCGTCCCGGCATCGCTGGCGCGCCGGCGGATTTGCGACGCGATAGAAGTCGCGTCCTTGTGGCTGAAGGACGTCGCGAAGAAGTATTGCCACGTTATCAAAACGATTACCGAGAGAGTGATGGCGAGGAGAAGGTTGCTTTGGTCGTGCATTTGGCAACTCCGCTAACCGATCGCGAGCTGCCTCAGACTTTTCCGCCGGGTCACCTCGTCGCGATCAGTAGATAATCCGCCGGCGCGTGGTTTGAAGGCCGAGGTTGACGGCCGCTAATGTCCCCGGACCACCATTTTTGACCGACGGGCCCTGGAATCATTTCCGGCCGCTCAATAACGCGGCATCATCTATGAAAAAAGGGCGCTTTCGCGCCCTTTTGCTTGATGTCGGTAGCAACCGCGTAAAACCGCCAATAGGGCTTTACTGCGAGTAGTACATCTCGAATTCGACCGGGTGCGGCGTCATTTCGAAACGCTCCACTTCCTGCATCTTGAGATCGATGTAGGCGTCGATGAAGTCGTCGTCGAACACCCCGCCGTTCTTGAGGAACGCGCGGTCCTTGTCGAGATTTTCCAGCGCTTCACGCAGCGAACCGCAGACCGTCGGGATCGCCTTGAGTTCTTCCTTCGGCAGATCGTAGAGGTCTTTGTCCATCGCCGGACCCGGATCGATCTTGTTCTTGATGCCGTCGAGGCCGGCCATCAGCATCGCGGCGAAACCGAGATAGGGATTGGCCATCGGATCGGGGAAGCGCACCTCGACACGTTTGGCCTTGGGGTTCGACGTGTAGGGGATGCGGCAGGAGGCCGAACGGTTGCGCGCGGAGTAGGCGAGCAGCACCGGGGCTTCATAGCCCGGCACCAGGCGCT
>JAICXS010000213.1 GCA_025934615.1 Nitrospiraceae bacterium | reverse complement strand
GTGCTCACCGGCTTGATCAAAGCGAACTTCCCGGCCCGCATCTCGTTTCAGGTCTCGTCTAAAACAGACTCTCGTACGATTCTGGATGCCAACGGCGCGGAAGCGCTCCTAGGCCGCGGCGACATGCTGTACCTTGCCTCGGGCACCGGGCGCCTCACGCGCTTGCATGGGTCATTCGTGCCCGATGAAGATGTGCGGCGCGTCGTGGAGTTCGTGAAGAAACAAGCCACGCCGAGTTATAGCGAAGAATTGCAATCGCTGTCGCAGGAGACGACGGAGGAGCAAGCGAAGGATGAAGTGTACGAGCAAGCGAAAGACCTCGTGTTGACCAGCGGCCAGGCATCGGCGTCCCTCATTCAACGGCGGCTGCGGGTCGGATATCCGCGGGCGGCGCGGATGATCGAGCGCATGGAAGAGGAAGGGCTCGTCAGCGCGCCGGCGCGCGACGGGCGGCGGGAGGTGATTGGGCGAAAGGGGCCGGTGGGAGAGGTTGAGGAATGATTCAGAGTAAGGTTGACGTGAAGTGCGGTCAGGTCGGTCCTTGTGCTCGCGCACCGCGCATCTTACCACCCGCCCACCCCAGGCGCGCCGAGACGCGTCACTTCCCAAGCAGAATGTGCCCGGTGAACGCGCGCAGTGAGGCCCAACCTGACCATCCTTCACGTGCCATTTGTAGTCGTCGCCTCTTATGTATTCTTGCCCTGACGGTTGCTGCAATGAGTCTTGCATTTTCCATGGCTCACGCCGCTGACGAGGGAAAGGAAATCAGTAAGGAGCAGAAGGAAGTGCTGGAGGTGGTGAAGAAGCTGCAGGGGCGATATGAGCAGACAAAGGATTTGCAGGCGGATTTTCAGCAGACGACGCGGATTGAAGGCTTTGCGACGCCGCTGACGTCGAGTGGGCGAATGTTGATTAAAAAGCCCGGCTTGCTCCGATGGGATTATCGCGACCCCACCGTGGAGGAAATTTACGTCACGCGCAATGACGTGATGATGTACGTGCCGGAGCATAAGCAGGTGCTGGTGGGAAAGCTGACTCAGATGGCGGCATCGCAGGCGCCGTTGCAATTGCTCCAAGGCGTGGCAAAGATCGAGGAGGAATTTGAGATCGAATCGACTCGCGGTGGAGAACGAGGAGCAGGAGGCCTTCCTCTGATCACACTGACGCCCAAATCGACAGAACCGGATGCGTCGCGGTCCGTGTCGAAACTGGTGGTGGAGGTCCAGCCAAAAACTTATTTCATTAAAACCGTCGCCATCCACGAAATCAGCGGCAACATCTCCACGTTCGTCTTCAGCAGCCTCAAGCCGAACACGGGACTCAAGAGCGACCTATTCAAGTTTAAAGTCCCGGCCGGCGTGGAAGTGGTCAAAGCCCCGATGTTGAGTCCGCCGTGATGAAGAAGCAATTGAGTAAATGGCACTTTCGTAATGGGAAGTGGCTCCATTACTAGGGTGTCGTCACAATTACTTAATTACTGAGTGAGTCAATATACTTCACTAGCGGAGATACGTATGATCGCCACAACTACAAACGGAATCGCCGAAGCCATCGAACACGCGATCGCTACCGTCGATTTTGAACAAGTACGAACACAGTACTGGGAGCAGAATGAATTTGTTTGCCTGCCTCAATTCTTGTCCCAGTCAGCGTTGGACGACTATTTGCTACCTTCGACACAGCAGATGAAGGCTCTGCTCAACCGCAATTACATCCCGGGACACAAGAAGGGTGGCAGCGTCAGTTATTATACCGTTCGGCAACAAGCGCCCGCATTTTTGGAACTCTATCGATCGCCGGCATTCATGGATTTTTTAAACCGGTTAGTGGGGGCCCGGCTCATGGTCTGCCCGGAGAACGATCCGCATGCCTGCGCCTTGTATTACTACACCGAGCCAGGCGACCACATCGGTTTTCACTACGACACATCGTACTATAAGGGCGCCCGCTACACCGTCCTCATGGGACTCGTGGATCGATCTCCGTCATGCCGCCTGGTCTGCCAGCTCTACAAGGACGATCCGCAGCGTGCGATGCAGGAACTCCAACTCGCCACCGAGCCGGGTACCGTGGTCATTTTCAACGGCGACAAACTCTGGCATGCCGTCACGCCATTAGGAGAAGGTGAAGAGCGCGCGGTCCTCACCCTGGAGTATGTGACGAATCAAGACATGAACCCGCTCAAACGTCTCTATTCCAATCTGAAAGACGCCTTCGGCTATTTTGGACTGAAGGCGCTCTTGCGGCGGCAGCCGTAGCTCTCAGCGATGAGCCTCGGTTAGAAAACTTTGGCGTGTTGCCTCTCGAAGCTGACGGCTGAAAGCCGACCGCTGACCGCTTACTCAAATCACACCGCAAATTGATCCTTCAGCACGACGTGCTGTTCCACTGATTTCCGAATGACGCTGAGCAGTTCCTCTTTCGTGACCGGCTTGATGAGATAATCGCGCACCCCTTGCCGCATAAGCGAGACCGCTAATTCGACGTCCGGATAGCCTGTCATGACGACGATCGGCACACCCGGAAATTGACTTCGAAAATAGGCAATCGCTTCCTTCCCATTAATGTTCGGCATACGTATGTCGCAGAGCACGGTATCGACCATCAAGGGATTATCACCGGACTGCAGCGCTTCGATCGCCTCTTCGCCATCTTGCGCTTCCACGACCTCGTAGCCGTCTTTTGCCAGCATAATCGAGATCGGTTTTCGCACTTGCGCCTCATCGTCGACTACGAGCACACGGCCTTGGCGGTGGCCTTCGGCTGAATGGGTAATTGTCGTCATGATGTACCTCCTCATTAGACTCGCGTTGTGGGGAACTCAATCGTGAATGTACTGCCCTGCCCTTCCTCGCTTTCGACCGTAATGCGTCCGCCGTATTTCGCCACGATCTTATAGACAATGCTCAATCCCAACCCTGTTCCTTTGCCGGGATCTTTGGTGGTCACAAAAGGATCGAAGATTTTCCCAAGTAAATGTGGGGGAATACCGCACCCCGTATCCTGAATCGAGACGGTGACCTTCTCGTCATGGAGGCCAGCCCGCAATGTCAGTTGTCCGGTTCCACCCATCGCTTCGACCGCGTTACTGATGATATTGACGAAGACCTGATCGATTTCAGTCCGACGCGCCCGAAAGGTCAGCGTCGGTTGAAACTCCGTGACGACGTTGACATGCCCGAATTGCGGACAGCGCTGCACCAACCGAACCGCCTCCGTAATTCGTTCGCACACGTCGATGTCGATTTCGCCGTCCCGTGACGCCGGGCGCGCATAACAGGCAAAATTGCGCACGACGGATCCGACGTGCGTGGAGCACTCGACAATGTCCTTGGCGTACTGCTTCACTTTTTCGGGATCATCTTCATGCAAAATAATCTCGGCCATCCCGAGAATGCCCTGGACGGGGTTATTAATCTCATGCGCCATCCCGGACACGAGCGTCCCTAAGCTGGATAATTTTTCAGCTTGGATCAGTTGGTCTTGGAGCTGGTTTTGTTCAGTCACGTCCCACATGACAAGCCCAGCTTGTTGCCTCGGATAGCGGCGCAGCATGATCGGAAACGGGCGATAGCGATAGACGTGCTTACGAATTTCAATGTCGCGTTCTTCCATCGAGCCGCCATGACAGGCGACCCGCTGCACATCTTCCACCAATCTCGTCCATTGGTGTGCCGGGAGCGTCACCACCTCCTGGAGGCCGCTCCCAATGAGGGTGGACAGTTCGGGGCGAAGATGCGCATTCGCCTGTGGATTGGCGTAGGACACCCGCAGATTTTCATCGACGATCAACACCAGACACGGGAGAGAGATGAGAATAGCATCGAGGGTATCGTGGGCCTGATGGAACGCCGCCTGCGCGCGTCGGCGTTCCATGAACTGTCCGATCTGACTCCCCACCGCGCTGAGCATCTTCAGTAACTCTTCATGCGGCCGGCACGTATCGCGACTGAAAAACTCGACGACTCCATAGACTTCCCCATTTAGTTTGATCGGAAACGCTAAGGCCCCGTGCAAGCCGGCTAGTGCCGCCATGGGAGCCCGTGGGAAATGGGGATCCTGCGTAACATCCGTAATCCACGCCGGCTCCCCGCTGTTCCAGACGCGCCCCGGCAATCCAATTCCCTTGTGAAAAACCATTTCCTTAGTGGAGGCGACGAAGGGATGCCCGGCCAACGTGTACGAATGCCAGAGTTCGAGACAACGCAATACCCCCGTCGGCTCGTCCGTCGTCCAAATGGCGCCCATGTCCCAGTTCAGCCCTTCACACACGGCCTGTAAAATCCGGGCACCTACTTCGGTAAGGCTTGCGGCCTCCGCCAGCGCGCGCGTCACGGCATACTGGGCAACTTGAGCCCGTTCCGTCCGCTTGCGCTCCGTGATATCGCGAATGATGCCGCCGAAACACGTCTGCTCCGCCCTCTTCCACACGGCGAGGGAGAGTTCCAACGGAAACTCCGTCCCATCTTTTCGGAGTCCGCATAGTTCGATCGGATGCCCGACGATTCGCGATGCCCCGGTTGAGATGACCCGTTCCAACCCACGCTGATGCGCCTCTCGATACCGAGCCGGCATAATCATGGTCAGCGGTTGTCCCAGGACTTCATCGTCCGTATATAAAAACATGCGTTGTGCGCTGGTATTCCAAAAGACGATTCGACCGCTGCCCTCGGCAATAACAATCGCATCGGACGTCGATTGCACGACGGAGCGGAAACGCTCTTCGCTCTCGCTCAGCGCATGTTCGACATGCTGAGCCTTGACGGACAAAGCCCGGACATCGCAGGCTCGCCGGATCACGGCCTTCACCTGGGCGGAACTGTAGGGTTTCACCATGTACGCGAACGCGCCG
>JAICXS010000247.1 GCA_025934615.1 Nitrospiraceae bacterium | reverse complement strand
CCATCAAGTCACACTGCACTTGGCTTAAACGGTTCGAGACGTGATCGAGGTTTCGTGTGATCTCGCCGAAGAGGGGATTGAATTGATAGAACCCGACCTTCACGAGCGTTTCCCCAAATAAAAACGGGCAGGGAGATTCTCCCTGCCCGTTTGTCGTACTGCCTAAGACGGTTACTTGGCTTCGGAGAGATGCATGACGGCGCCTTCTGCAGACTTGGTCGCGACATCGGCATGACCGGCCTTGCCGTGCTCCACCGCATCTTTCAGCCCCTTCACGCCTTCAGCGACATGCGGATTATCTTTCATGTCTTTCTGAGCCATCTCGGCATGCTTCAAGGCCACCTCGGCATGCTTCACGAGAACGTCGGCATGGCCCTTCTTTCCATGCTCGATTGCTTCTTTCGCGTGTTCTACGGCTTCCGAGACGTGCTTATTCCCGGCCGCCAACGCGACTGCCGAAAGAAGCGACACGCTTAGAAACCCGGTCGCCAAGCTCAGAACAAATGCACCGAGAAGCCATTTTCTCCGCATGCCGCACCTCCTCATCATCTTAGGTTGGGATACTGCAATATCGATTGTGACCTTAACACGTGATTTTTCGGAGTGTCAAGCCGACTCTCATGAAGGTCTCGGGGCATCTTGATTGATGATCTTATGCAGCAATTTCGCATCCGTTTCGGTGGGTGCCGCAAAATCTCGGCTCCATTCCCACCAGGATCCAGGGTAGTTTCGAACCCTCGGATAGCCGATCACCCTGAGCACGAAATACACCCATGCAGATCGCACACCGCCGGTACAATAGCACACGACTTCCTGTCCTTCGTGCAATCCTCGTTCTTCAAGGCTCGCTTTGATCGCTTTCGGGTCTTTCAGCGTCGCGTCCGGATTGAGGAACCCATTCCAAGGTACATTGACGGCGGACGGGATGTGACCGGGACGTGGGATCCCGGCAATTTCCTTTCCGACATACTCTTCCAGGCTGCGCGCATCGAGCAGCAGCGTTTCCGGATGGGGCCGCTTCACGAGCTGCTTGAGTTCATCTTTCATGGCAATGCGCTCTGGGCGTGGGGAGGCCTTGAACGTGCCGAATGCGGGGTTATTGACGCCATGTTCATACCGCCGTTTCTCCGCCACCCATTTCACCCAGCCTCCGTCGAGAATCCGCAACTTCTCCAGGCCCAAATATTCCAGCATCCAGAACATCCGCCCTTCATCGCCCCAATTGTCGAATGGGTTGGAATAGATCACGACATCGGTGTCCTGGCTAATCCCCAGTGCGCTGATATTTTTCTCTATTGCCGAGAGATCGGGATTGAGCAGGCCTTTCGCGACCGCGCTCGGGTCGCTATAGTCATGCCAAGTCGAATGGACCGCGCCTGGGATGTGGCCTCCGAAGGCGTAGGCAGCCTTCCCGCGCACATCGATGATCGCCAAGCCAGGTCGGCCCAGGTTCTGTTCGAGTGTTTCCGCGTCAATCAAAAATGGATGCTTCATCACATGCCTCGTCATGCTGAATCAAAATGGATTGGTTTAAGCCTTCTTCGACGTCGCTCTTCTTCGTTGCGGCCTTAAGTAGACTGAATGTACCATTTACGCGTTCCAAAACGTCAGGCAAGACCACTAGGAATCAAGCAGGGTGAGCAGGTGGCGTTCCACGGAAGCCGAGAGCGCCTGCAAATGATAGCCACCCTCTAGGCAAGACAACAGACGGCCTCGACAATGCCGCCTTGCGATAGAGAGGACCATGCGCGTCAGATCGGCATAGCCCTCTTCCGTTACTCCCATGCCGGCTAATGGATCATCCTTATGCGCATCGAACCCCGCTGAGACGATGACAAAATCAGGTTGAAAGGCATCGGCGGCCGGCATCAACACCTTTTGAAACACCTCCCGGTACGTGTCATCCCCTTCCCCGGCATCCATAGGGACATTGATCGTCGCGCCTGCGCCGTGGCCTTCTCCGGTTTCTGTTGCGCGGCCTGTCCCCGGATAGTAGGGATACTGATGGGTGCTGAAAAAGAGCACCGTCGGGTCATTATTAAATGTGTGTTGCGTGCCATTGCCATGATGCACGTCCCAATCGACTATCAATACGCGAGCGATCGCATGTCGCCGCTGAAGATATCGAGCGGCAATGGCGACATTATTGAAGAGACAAAATCCCATTGCGCGATCGCGCTCGGCATGGTGGCCGGGTGGTCGCAGCGCGCAGAATGCATGCTCGACGGAACCGGCCACGATCGCATCGGCGGCCGCCAGCGCTCCGCCGGCCGCCAAATAGGCTGCGGCCAGCGATCCGGCAGACATCGATGTATCGGCATCGAGGGACACACGTCCGCTGGTCGGTGTCCGCCGCTTCAAGGTTTCCACATAGGACGCGGCATGAACCTGCGTAATCCATTCGTCGGAGGCCGGTGCGGGGTTTATCCGGACGAGGCGACTCAGCACACCGGTGTGTTCCAGGCGACGCATAATAGCGCGCAAACGGTCAGGCGATTCAGGATGGCCCGCTCCCATATCATGTTCAAGATACTGCGGATGATAGACGAACCCGGTGCGCCCCATGATCTCTACTTTCAATGCCGCCGTCTGTGCGACACGGATGAACGGGGAATCATCGTAACATGGCGTTCAGACGATAGACAATTGTCGGGAGAGCATGATACGGTCCACGACGGCATTACCCTATGCCCGGAGGATGAATGGCCAACCCTCGTATTGAACCGTTGAAAAAAGTATTGGCGATCGACCCGAACGACGAGGTGGCATGGTTTGGTTTGGGCAAGGCCTATATGGACGATGGAAACTTTGCCGAAGCGGCGAACGCGCTTGAACGCTGCATTCAAGTGAAACCGAGCTATTCAGCCGCCTATTATGCGTTGGCTCAATCGCTGAAGAACCTCAGCCGGATCTATCGATGCCGTGAAGTGGTCAATCAGGGTATCGAGGTCTCGACCAAGAATGGGGATGCTATGGTGACTAAAAACCTTGAATTACTGAAGCAGAGCCTGCCGGGCGAATAGTCCCCTCTTAGTTTTCGTGGCCCTTGAGCAACTCGGGATGCTCCCTCGCGAGCTGCTCGTAGAATTCGTCCAGCCACCGCCCTGCGCAACCAAGGACTTCACGAACCAGCGGTTCAGGCTGTCCCGTCTTCACGATCGTCCATCGATGGACATACTCCAGTAATGTCTCGCGTTCAAAGCGCTGGGTACTCGTATTCGCCAGAGCCGCTAACTCGGCAAATCCAACCGTTATAATATTGGCCACCATCTCTCGCGCGTAAGACGTACTGGCTGTGACGTATTGCACCACGCGGTTCAGTTCCTGCTCTGTCATCGCCAGTCCTTTCGCTAACGGAATTCACCACGCTCCGTTGAGTTGGACGCTTTTATGCGAACATGCCGGAACGGGACCGTAAGGCGTTGAAACATCATCGTTATTATTTCAATTTCAGAATAATTCGAATGTTATCATGAAAGAGTACCGGAGGGGGAGCAGGCATGAAACGAACCATTATGAAGCGCCACAGTGTGAAGTCCTCATCTCATCTCAGCCGGAGTAAGGGATTCTCCGATCACTGGGATCTCACGCATCTGCTGAGCCGACCACAGGAAGAATTCGAGCAGTCGCTCAAGAAACTGGACGGTCAAGTCTCGAAATTTGAGTCGTTACGCGGCGGTCTGAGCCCCGATATGTCGACCAAGGTTTTTCTCGATATCCTCAGCCTCAACGGGGCCATCGCCGCAGAGTCGGCTAAATTAAGCGCGTACGCCTACCTATGGTTCTCCGAAAACACCAAGATTCTGGAAGCTCGAGCCTTTAAAACGAAAGTTGAGGAGCGGCTCACGGCTTTGCAGAATCGTATGTTGTTCTTTGACTTATGGTGGCAGACGGTCGATGAGGCCAATGCTGCCCGACTGATGGAGCCATCCGGGGATGTCCAATACTACTTGGAGTCGATCCGTCGATACAAACCTCATACACTTTCGGAAGCCGAAGAAAAAATCATCAATGTGAAAAATACGACCGGTCGCCATGCCGTGAACACGATTTACGATGTGCTGACGAACGGCCTGACGTTCACGCTCGCGGTCAAAGGACAACGCAAACGGCTCACGCGTGAACAACTCTCTGCGTATATTCGGAGTCCACAAGCGGAGATACGCGAGGCAGCTTATCGAGAGATGTACCGAATCTTCGACAGTCACCATGACGTGCTTGGCGAGATCTATACGACGCTGGTCAATGATTGGAAGACTGAGAATATCGAGTTGAGGAAATTTACTGCCCCTATCGCCTCCCGGAATTTGGGTAATGACGTGCCGGATGAAGCCGTCGATGCGCTCTTGAACACCTGTTCAAAGAATGCCGCCATTTTTCAGGACTACTTCCGCATCAAAGCCAAGATTTGCAAGATCCGGCCCATGAACCGCTATCACCTCTATGCACCTCACCGGTCGGAACGCAAACGAT
>JAICXS010000040.1 GCA_025934615.1 Nitrospiraceae bacterium | reverse complement strand
TATTGCTCGAGCGGCGAGCGGAGCCGTCTCGCCTGCGACTTGCTGGGACGTGCAGGCTACACCAATGTGTACAATGTCCAGGATGGACTCCAAGCCTGGCGCGGCCCGACCGATGGTGAAGGCGAGCTGACGTTCATTAAGCTGGAGCGCCGACAATGACCTATCCGTTTACCATTCTCAACGTCAGTGGACCGTACCGGGAGCCGCGCGAGCTGGTCCTGTCGTACGATTATTCGGTACAGCGGCCGAATTGGCCGACGCCGAACGGCGTGCGCGTAAAAGTGTCGATACCGGACGAACTGGATTATTTGAAAACGAAGATCTTAAACATGAGCGGCGGCACTCCCGGTCAGCAGATGATTATCACGCAGATGCTGTCTCGCCGGATCGCCGACCACAAGCTGCACATGGCCAATGAAGAACAAATGTTCTTGAACCGAGGGGATGTGATGGTCGGTGCATTTACCGGCTCCTTGGTTCATCTGTTCCCGCAGTTGGAAGCCTGGATGCAGGCGAACAAGGCCGTTCTTCGCCAAGAAATTTCCGCTCGCGTCCGCCTTTAAAGTTTTCTTCCATCCACGCCGTGGTTGTACCCTTAGAAAAGTCAACGGGTTTTTCTGTTAAACCGTCCCCAGAATCTGTGGATAAAGCTGTGAGCAACTCCCTCTCTGTAGGAGAAACGCCTACTCTGCGTTCACAGTTGGCAGGATGCTCAACTTTTAGGCATTGTAGCGCGTTAGTTGTCCACCACAAGATATTGGTGTCGTACGTACTACTTCGCAGCTTGACGGCAGGGTTGGGAAGAAGCTGTGTATAGACTTCCTAAGAATTGCCGAACACTCGGCGATACTGTTTCGAGTGCACCCCTGATTCATCGGCAAAACCCAGAGAGCCTTGATCGGGATTTCCCGTATCGTGCAGATCGATCCGGTAATGGCCTCGAACATGTTCCATGGCGGATTCAAAGGGAATAGCTTGCGGGTATAATTCTCCCGGCGCATGAGCGCCGCGCGCCAGTACGCGGATAGCCTCGGCCGTCGCATATTGCCGATCAGAAAAGATATAGACGTCTGCAATCGCGTGCGATCCGAGAGGGTGCCCTGGGGTCGTGGCGGGAATGCCGAGATCGGCGAGGGTATTGTGTAAACGCGCCTCGCGGAGTTTTTTGATCAGGCCGACGATTTGGCTGGCTGTCGCTTGAGGTGGAACGAGCAGACTTATGGCATTCATGTCGGGCACCGTCGCAGCGACAGAAAACATGATGGGAGGAGCGTCCGGTTCGTCGCCGATCCGCTGGACGGCTTCGGGGTTCTCCGGCACGGTGCCCTGCTTATCTTTTTTGGGATTCGGAAGGAACACCGCAATGAGAGCCCATAACCCGACGATGACACCGAAGATGACCAGGGCCGGGTGAGCTCCGGCCCGTTTACCTTCTTCATAAGGATTGTGGTCTTTGTCCATAATGAATCAGGTTTCCTTGGAATCTACGGGCACTGGAGTGCGGCGTTTAGCTTGGTCCCATAGCGCATCCATTTCCTCCAAGGTCATGTCCTGAATGGATCGCCCCGTTGCTGCCGCCTGACCTTCGATATACTGAAACCGATCGATAAATCGATTGACGGTTGTCCGGAGCGCTTCCTCCGGATTAATTTTCAGGAAGCGAGCAATATTCACCATCGTGAAGAAGACATCACCGAGTTCCGCTTCAAGATGCTCTTTCGATTCTTTGGCTGTCGCTGATGTTGCGGCCGTATTGGCCGCCATCGCCTCCCGGAACTCTTGCAACTCTTCATCCAGCTTGCCTAGGACCGGCGCGAGATCCGGCCAATCAAACCCGACGCGGGCGGCTCTTGCTTGAACTTGAAAGGCGCGGAGGAGGGCTGGGAGGGTTTTGGGAATGCCTTCTAAGGCCGAACTGGCTTGCCCCTTTTCCTCTCGTTCATTTCGTTTAATCTGTTCCCACCGAATCTTCACGTCCTCGGCGTTCAGATGTTCTTGCTTCTGGGCTGCCGTACCAAACACGTGAGGATGACGTCTGATGAGCTTCTGCGAGAGTGAATGAATTATGTCCTCGACGGAAAACGTTTCTTCTTCCGAGCCGATCTGCGCATGAAAGATGACTTGCAGCAAGACATCGCCCAGTTCCTCGCGCAATCGTGTCGTATCGGTATGGTCGATGGCTTCGAGCACCTCATACGCCTCCTCCACCAGATACGGTTTCAGCGAAACGTGCGTCTGCTTCCGATCCCACGCACACCCATCCGGCGCGCGCAACTTCGCCATCAACTGCACTAGCTCGTCAAACGCTTTTGACATCCCCTTCTACCTCACCTACCAGCAGGGTGGTTGGACTGCCTGCAACTGCGCGCGTTCAGCGGCATGTCGAGCCCAACCATCCCTACCACTACATTATTATGGATTTCCATTTGCGATTCAATCTGCCCTATGGTAAAAACGTGAGAGCTTCTGCATGGATAGATTCATAGATTGACGGTGTTGATGAGATGAGCGAAGAAGAATCAAAAGCGTTTGTCATCCGTGATCGTCGCGGTCATGGGGACGACAAGGAAAAAGTTCACGTCACTGCGGCAACCCCTCCTTCCTCCGCGCCGTCCCGACCTGTTACTCATGGCGACCCCGCACCACAGACGGCCCCAAGCCATGAGGGCGCCGTACCCGTCACCTTTTCCGGTTTTATCTTTTCCCTCAGTACGTCGGCGATGATGTTGATGGGGGAGAAACTCGATCCGCAACAAGGGCAGATGCCCGTCAACTTGCCCCAAGCCAAAGAAATTATCGACATTCTTTCAATGTTGGAGAGCAAGACCCGAGGGAACTTGGCGACGGATGAGCAGGCGGTCCTGACCGACATGCTCTATGCGCTGCGGATGAAATACGTCGATGCGGCCTCTGGAACGCATGCGCCTCATTCATCGTAGCGCTCTCGACGAGCGAAGGTTCGTTCCTTCTCGATAGTCGGCGCTCCCAGCCCTCAACCGCCGCGCAGTGCCTCGTCATTCCATGACCATGCTCAGTATCGTTCTTCTCGGAGTCGGACTGCTCGTAGGGTGGATCGCGAACGGCTGCTGGTCGGCGCACGTCCCAGGGCATGCGCTTCAAGTCTACCTGAAAGCGGAAGGGACGCCGGCTCAATTCCAGGAAAGGCGGGCGATAGAGAGAGCTGTTGTTTCCCCGCGCCGCCTCCCCATCATGCCATCCGATCTCACGGAAGTTATTTCAGTATCCATTCCCCGGGCTGCCACAGTGTCTGACCGGGAACGTGCAGACCTCGATACCGGATGGGCGCTTATCCGAAGCGGTGACTACCATGGAGCTATTCGCGCCTTGAACAAGGCCAAGGGCACTTTGCCGGACGATCCGCGGCTCTTCCTTGGCCTTGGTCTGAGCCATTTTCGCTTAGAGCAATATGACACCGCGAGCGTCAATCTGAAGCGGGCGCTTCACCTCAATGCGGCGCTGGAACAGGCGCATACCTTATTAGGCGATCTGGCATTTATGCGCGATCGCCTGGATGAAGCTCTCCGCCATTACGAGTCGGCGTCGACACTCAATCCTAACGATGTCTCGATTCAGGACGGACTCTTCAGAGTGCGGCGCGCGCAGCAATTGGAAGATGGCTTCACACGTATCGTGACCCCGCACTTTATCGTAAAATGCGAAGTGGCGCAGCGCGGAAACCTGAAAGGATTGGCTGAGCGTTTGGAGTCGCTCGCGCGGCGAATCGAGCAACAACTGCCGTCTCGATTGGGAGAAGCGATCGTCGTCATTCTCTACCCGGACCGTCGCTTTCAGGAGTTGACCGAGAGTCCGTCATGGGCTGGCGGTCTGTTTGACGGCAAGATTCATATTGCGGCACGACGGGTCCTTCGTGCCTCGCCGGAAGCCGATGCCGCGTTGGCCCATGAGTATGCGCACGCGCTCGTGCATCGCCTCGCCCGTGGGCATGCGCCGACCTGGCTGGACGAAGGCCTCGCCCTGTATCTTGAAGGTCGAGCGCTCTCCTGGAGTGAGACCATCATGGACGGCCGGGAAACTGAATTGACGCCGCTGCATGCCTTACATGGAAGCTTTCTCAGCCTATCGCCTCACGAGGCGAGATTGGCCTATGCGGAAAGTCTGAGTGCCGCATGGGCGCTTATCCATCGCTATGGCTGGCCTCGGGTTCGGCGCCTCTTGGAAACCGTTGCCGGGTCTGATGATTTTAGCGCCGCATTTGAAACCGTGCTGAAAGAGCCCTATCATGTGTTTGAAGCGTCCTGGGCCACAGCACGGCGTCACCGGAGTTTGTGATGGCAGATCGGTTGCATTCACAATCGGAATCGAGGGCCGGATCTTTGCAGCCGAAGGATTCTTCCCTCGCTTCCGCGATCAGGCCTGCTTCACCGCTTGCCTTTGAGACGACCAGTCCTGGGGAAGACACGGTGATGCGACCTGAAGAAGTCATGAGCGAACCCGACCGACGAGGCCCGCATCTTCGGCCGGTGTGGATTGTCTTACTCCTGTTGGTTCCCTCGCTCGTCCTGACCCTGTATTACTCCAAATATGGCACACCGGGCGCAGCCGAGCCGGATTCTCTGCTGCCGACGGCCAATTATGCATTCGTGTTGCTGTTGATCAACTTGGACTTGATCGGCTTGGTCGTGCTGACGCTGCTCTTATCCCGCAATCTGATTAAGACCTATTTTGAGCGTCGTCATCGCTTATTGGGCTCCGGTTTCCGGACAAAACTTGTTGCGGCCTTTATCGGCTTCGCGTTGATTCCGACGGTCCTGCTCGCGGTCGTGGCGAGCGGTCTGGTCAATAAGGCCGTGGACATGTGGTTCAACACGCAGGTCGAACAGGTGCTCAAGGATTCGCACGAAGTCGCGCGCATGTACCGCGACGGCCATATCGCCTTGGCGGTGAATAGTGCGCGGGCGATCGGCCGGGAGATTTTTCGGGAAGATATGCTGACTCCGGAGCAGCGCGATCTCCTCGTGGCCGCAATGGCGCGCAAACGCGCCGAACACGATGTCGCCGGCGTGGAAGTGTTCTCCCCGAAAATGGAGACGCTGACGAAGACCCTCAACCCGGACGTCCCGGCTACGGTACTCGATTTGCCCGTCGGCCAACTCGTCTTGCAAGTGTTGAACAGCAATCGTGAATTGACCTCGGTTCAGGAATCGCAGACGGGTCGTTTGATTCGGGCCGGTGTCCCGATTCCGTCCAATATGAAGCACGGCGCGGTGGCCGGTGTCGTAGTCGTCGATGATTATTTACCGGAATCGTTGCTCGCCAAATGGGAAGCGATTGCCCGTCAATATAACGAGTACAAGCAAATTAAGGCGATGAAGAATCCGATCAAAGCAGCCGCCTATCTGTTTGTCGGCGGCATTACCTTGATGATTTTGTTTGGTGCGACCTGGTTCGGGTTTTATGTCGCCCGCAGCATTACGGTGCCGATCCAACGCCTGGCGGAGGCGACCAATGCGATTGCCCGAGGGAACTTGAACGTGCAGATCAAAGCGAAAGCCACCGATGAAATCGGCACGCTCGTCGACTCCTTTAACCGCATGACGCAGGATTTGCGGATAAGCAAATCCAAATTGGAAGAAGCGAACACCTCGCTGACCCGGTCGAATCAGGAGCTCGATGACCGGCGGGCCTATACGCAAGCCGTAGTCGATACGATTGCGGCGGGAGTCTTGTCCATCGATCGAAGCGGAACGATCACGACGTTCAATCCCTCCGCCGAACGTATCCTTGGTGTGACGGGGGAGGCGCTTCGGGATCGACCTGTGAACGAAGCATTTAAGGCTCGTGGGTTGGATCTGTTCCAGACGGCTTACGATCGGATGTTAGTGGATGGCCGTGACAGTCTCACACTCGAAGGTCAGATGGAAATCGAAGGCAAATTTCTGACCGTGGGATTGAACCTATCACGGATGCGGAATGAGGCCGGGGAGGACCTCGGGTTCGTGCTGGTGTTTGAAGATTTGACGGAATTGATCAAGGTGCAAAAGGTGGCTGCCTGGCAGGAGGTCGCCCGCCGCGTGGCGCATGAGATTAAGAATCCACTCACGCCGATCCAATTGTCCGCACAACGACTTCGCAAGAAGTTCTTTGAAAAATCCACGGATTTCGAGGCGATCTTTAACGAAACGACCGAAGTGATCGTCAACGAGGTCGGGAGCCTCAAGCAGATGATCGATGAATTCTCAAAATTCGCCCGGTTGCCGTTGCCGCAAATGGCCCGCCAGTCCCTCCATGACGTGATGCGTGAAGTCATTCCCCTCTACAGTGGAGCGCATCGCGACATTGAATTTCAGTTGAAGCTGGACGACTCCCTCCCGCTCCTGAACTTCGATAAAGAGCAGCTCAAACGTGTCTTCGTCAACCTGTTCGACAATGCCATCCAAGCAATGAACCAGAAGGGGCGCGTGCTCGTGACGACGCGGTACGATACGAGAAAACATCGCGCGATCGTGTCCGTCGCCGATGAGGGAATGGGGATTAACCCTGAAGATCAGGAACGCTTGTTCGTGCCGTATTTTTCACGAAAGAAAACCGGGACGGGACTGGGGTTGGCGATCGTCCATCGTATCATCACCGATCATGACGGACAAATTCAGGCGGCCAATAACCAGCCGAAGGGCGCCGTGTTCACCTTTGAATTACCGGTATAGCAAAACGCTGTCAGCCCCAGCATTTAGCCGCCTGATCGCTGAAAGCTGACGGCTAGACACAACACTCGAGGATCCATGTCCGAATCCATTCTGATTGTCGATGATGAAATAGCGATTTTAAACTCGCTGAGCCCTATTCTTGAGGACGAAGGATATCAAGTGACGGTCTCCAAGAGCGGCGCCGAGGCATTGAAGACATTGATCTCTGAGCCGCCCGATCTGATGCTGTTGGATATTTGGATGCCTGAGATGGACGGACTCGAAACCTTGAAACGTGCGCGAGAGCAGATGCCGAAACTGCTGATCGTGATGATGTCCGGTCATGGATCCATAGAAACGGCCGTCAAGGCGATCAAGCTGGGCGCCTACGATTACATCGAGAAACCGCTGTCGTTGGAAAATGTGACACTCCGAATCCGCCATGCCCTGGATCAACGGCGTTTGGAGGAAGAAAATCAGAATCTTCGAATAAAAGTCGAACGACGGTTCGAACTGGTCGGGACCTCTCCTGCGATGCAGCGGCTTCGTCAATTGATTGCCACCGCTGGTCCCACCAATGGCCGCGTGCTCATTTCAGGTGAAAATGGAACGGGCAAGGAATTGGTCGCCCGCGCCATTCATGCGGCCAGTCCTCGGCGAGACAGACTGTTTGTAGCCGTCAATTGCGCGGCCATTCCAGAAAATTTGATCGAAAGCGAATTGCTCGGACACGAACGTGGCGCGTTTACCGGAGCCACCGTACAGAAGCGCGGGCAATTCGAACAGGCCGACGGCGGCACGCTTTTTTTGGACGAAATCGGCGATATGAGCCTCAATACGCAGGCCAAAGTGCTGCGTGTCTTACAGGAGCAGCAATTCACGCGGGTGGGAGGCACGAAGCTGATCAAGGTCGATGTGCGGGTAATCGCGGCATCGAACAAGGATTTGGCGCAGGAAATCGGCAAAGGCAATTTTCGGGACGATTTATTCTACCGGCTCAACGTCCTCCCGATCGAAGTGCCGCCCTTGCGGGAACGGCCGGAGGATATTCCCTTGTTAGTCCGACATTTTTTGCAAGCGCATGCGGAAGAGCAGGGTCTGAAACCGAAGGACATCACTCCGGACGCATTGGAGCTGCTCAAGCAGTACGAGTGGCACGGCAATATTCGTGAACTGCGCAATTTGATCGAGCGCCTCATGATCATGGTGCCCGCCTCGGTCATTGACGCGTCGCATGCCGCCTTGTTTATGCAAGTACGTCCCTCTGCGGTTCCCGCGGGAGGACAGCCCGCCACTTCCACCGGATCGGCGCTGGCCGGGAAACATTACGATTCGCTGCGGGACGCGCGCAATGCGTTTGAACGGGAATATATCGGCCGAAAGCTACGGGAACATAACGGGAACGTCTCCCGCACAGCCGATGACCTCCAGATCGAGCGCAGTCACCTCCATCGCAAAATTAAACTCTTAAATATCGAGCTGCGTCCGGAAGAGTAGCCGGTCCGTAGGGAGGCTTCTTCCCCGCTTCTCGCTATCGCTAAGTAGGTCTGTTCTTGGGCGTATGGTCCATGTCCGACAATGTGGCGAGAAAAATCGGCATCGTGTTCCAGATGTAATCGATGACGGAAATTACATAATCCCGTGACGCCACGAGATTGAGCTGCCAGTCCGGGATAGCCTCGTGCAGATCGAGGATAGGCTCACGTTTCTGAAAACAAATCTCGTTGAAGAGCCGGACGTCACGATTGAAGTGCTGTCGGATAAAGTCAGAGTGGTTGAGTCCCATCGCGACAGGCAGCGTGACCTCATTGAGCAGCTCTTGTGAGAGTTTGCGCTGCACGTGCTTGGACGGGTCGCTGCCTTTCGTCAGGAGGTGACCGACGATTACGGGATGGATAGCGGCAGGAAGGGCTTCGATGCCGGCCGAGCCAACGATGTACGGCGAGGTCGGCCCAAGTAAAGCTTTCAACGCATATTCGGCGACCATGCTTCGAAAGATGTTCCCGCTGCAGATGAAGAGAATCGATGGCATAACGAGCCGTATCATGGCCTGATTTGAAAAGAATCTAAGGGTATCTTATGATAGTTCTCTATGCGACAGCTAGTTGGCTCTAAACTCTCACGGCGCTACGGCGCCTCCCGTATCCGGACGGCGATGTTCGTCTGTCTTCTCTTATTCGCCACCGGCATGGCATGGGCATCGTGGAGTCCGGATATTCGTGTCCAACGCGTGATCCTGTCCCTTCATCTCGGCGAGGTTTCGATCAACACTTGGTCGCAGTGCTTGCGGGAAGCCGCCTTTTTCAGTGAAGTCGACCCGGCGCTCTTGCAAGCGATTGTGACCGTGGAATCGGGCGACCATCCTTATGCCTTCGGCTGGTTCGATCATCAGGGGATGCGTCGTTCCTACAAAGCGCCTACGTACACCGCGGCGGTGGCACAACTGGATGCGCTCGAACGCCAACAGATTCGTTTCGATGTCGGTTTGGCTCAGGTGAACAGTCGGAATCTTCCGGTATTGGAACAACGGACCGGCATGGCTTCCATTCGGGCCTTGGATCCCTGCACCAACTTGCAGTTCGCCGGTATCATTCTTCGGGAGCAAATCGGCAGGCATGGGCCGACATGGCGCGCGGTCGCCGGCTACAATGGCGCGTTATCCTATGTCCCCAAGGTACGAAGAGTGTATTGTGCGCACATGCCTGATGCGCCGGATTGCAATCGAGCACTGCCCCTGTCGGAACTGTTGTGTGAGCCCATTCCTGTGTCGCGGACTGAACGGTATTATAAAGTCTTCCGAACGCATGCCTAGCAGGATGCGAAAAAAATGGTGGGCATATCCGCACCCACTCCGTGCCCTACCAAGACGGCGTCGTACTCATTAAGACGCGCTCTTTCCCCAGCTTCGTTCCCGCATTGCTCGAGCATCTGTCCTCTTACTCTAAAGCCGACCGATCGGTACACACGCGTTGAAGTTCCACTAAAAACGAGACCTGCCCTTTGAAGATGCGTTCTTTTGCCTCCTCGAGGGAAAACCATGCCGCGCGATCGACTTCTGGAAAGGCCTGCTGCTGTCCCGACCGAGGCGGCCATTCCAATGAAAAGCTGTTGCTCGTGATCGCCGTTGGATCGGCATCTCCTTCGAACGCCCAGGCGCGCACAACTTTGCCGCC
>JAICXS010000442.1 GCA_025934615.1 Nitrospiraceae bacterium | reverse complement strand
GCGCGACGAGCAGGAGCAAGACGTTCTGCTGCTGGATGAGGTCAAGTACCGCTACATCCGGCATGTGGTTGAACTAGTAGGCAATAACATTTCGCTGGCTGCGCAGAAGCTCGGAGTTCACCGGCAAACCGTGTACGCAGCCATCGCGAACGAAGAGGTTGAAGAGGCCAAAACCAATAACGGCGCGGAGCCAAACAGGCTCTCTCTGACAACTCGAGGAGTAACTGAGACAAATGACAGACAATAGACATTCCGTTTTAACAGGCTTTGAAGCAAACCAGACCGGAGGAGCCGAGGCGCCCTGGGTTGGGCGCGATTTGAGCGCTGAGCAGGGTGAAGTTCGCGGCAAGCGGATACTCCTCGTTGACGACGAGGAACCTCTCCGCGCTTGTCTGCGGATGATGCTTGAGTTCGCTGGGCACCAGGTCACGGAGGCCAACAATGGCGCCGAGGGATGGAACCTGTTCAGCATGGGTGAGTACGACCTTGTCATCACAGATTACGAGATGCCGGTCATGCAGGGCAATCGACTTGCCATCGGCATCAAGTTACTGGCTCCGTCGGTGCCGATCCTCATGATCACGGCCTCTGAGAGAGCACGTCGTAATGCAAAGAACCCAGTCGATGTTCTTCTGAACAAACCATTCACGGCGAGCGATTTGCACGGTGCTATCCAACAATTGTTTTTGTTCCGATCGGAACCCGCTCAGCCCGTGGTGGTCAGGGACATTTCGATGGGTGAGGGCTGCCAGGCGATTAAAGCCAACGAGCTCGCGAATAGCGCGGCGACCACCCTCTGAACTCTCCTTAGAATTCGCGCTGCTTCTTGATGCCAGGCTCCGGGACCGGGTATTTCCCATCGGCGTCGAGTTGTAATGGTGCCGGACCGTTCATGGTAAGCTTGGCGACCTCGGGAGCAAACTCATGATCGGAATTCAAGATATCCTCGTAGGTCACGATTTGCCCGGTGTGAGCGGCCATACGGCCCATGGAGGTCACTAAGCTGGCGGTGGCGCCGCGTTTGACTTCGTTATAGGGCTTGTCTTCGCGGATGGCCTGGATGAGGTCGTCCCATTCCATCTGATACGGGCTAGGTTCGGGTTGTGGGAAAGCCCAGGTCATATCCGCCCGGGTAATATTGTGTCCTTTGAAGATGCGACATTTGCCGGGCGAATGCGCGGCCGTTGAAATGATGGCGGACCCTTTCGTGCCGTGGGCGTAGCTGGCGAATTCATCGTGGCAACCGGTTTCAGCGCGGCCGATGAAAAAGAGTTTGGTACCGTCGGGATAGGTGTATTCGACGGAGTAGTTGTCAAAGTTTTGGTCGAGGGAGTCGCCGCGATAATGGCGGCCGCCAGTCGCGTGCGCGCGAACGGGCCAGGCATTCTTCATCCAACAACATTCATCGATTTGGTGAATGTTGTAATCGCTGAAAATGCCACCACTGGCCCAGAGGAAACTGTGAAACCGGCGAATCTGATAAGCCACTTCACTTTGATCGCTTGGGCAACGTCCGGCCGTGGCCGATTTGCCAGCCATTCGATAAGCGCGAAGCAGAGTGATGTCCCCGATCTCACCGGCATCGATACGCCGATGCAATTCCTGCCGGGCTTTGCAATGGCGGATCATCAACCCAACGCCCACCTTCATGTTCTTCTTTTCTGATTGCTCGGCCAATTCGAACATTTTACGCGTGGTCGGTCCATCGACGGTCACCGGCTTTTCCATGAACACGTTGAGACCTTTTTCAATGGCGTAGGTGAAATGAACCCAACGAAAGGCCGGCGGGGTGGCGAAGATCACAACGTCGCCCGTTTTCAAACAGTCCATGGCTTTGCGATAAGCATCGAAACCAATGAATTTCCGCTCTTCAGGCACATCGACCTGATCGGCATGTTTGTTCTTCAAGCCTTCATAGCTGCTGGCCAGGCGATCTTCAAAAACGTCGGCCATGGCGACGAGCTTGAGCGGGCCGCTCTTGGTGGAAAGGGCATCGCTGGCGGCGCCGGTGCCACGGCCGCCGCAGCCGACGAGCGCAACCTGGATGAGATCGCTACCGGCGGCATGCACGCTGGGCAACGCGACGCCGGCCAAAGCTGAAACGGCCGCCAGGCGACCTGTGTTTTTGATGAATTCGCGACGTGTACTAGGGGAAGAAGAGCCATCATTCATACGAATGATACTTCTCCTGTGTAGAAGAGATGTCAATGGTAATTTGAACACCGCTGAGCTCGAACAACTGCCAGGTTGCGGCCACGCATTTTGAATTTGATACCTCGATTGGGTTGAGTCAGCCTGCCGGAGATGCAAAGGTTTTCTATTGCTTGGACAGCGGTCACTGGTTGCGTTTTGTTGCTCCTGACCGGTGCGACAGTTGCGGAAAATTCAGGTATGAAACCATCGATCGAGAGTTCGCCGTTCGGCACCACTGATTTTGGGGAGCCGGTTGAGGTTTACACGCTGAAGAACGCCAACGGCGTTACGGCCAAAGTGCTGACATACGGGGCGATCATTTACTCTCTCGAAGTGCCAGATAAGGAAGGCCAGTTTGCAAACGTGAATGCCAATTGTGCTGCGTTGGCCGACTATGAAAAGAGGAGCCCGTGTTTTGGAGCGGTCATTGGAAGATACGCCAACCGAATTAGCCATGCGGAGTTCACGTTGGATGGGCGGAAGATCTCGTTACCGCGGAATGCTGGCCCGAATCACATTCATGGTGGAATCCGAGGGTTTCATAATCGAGTTTGGAAGGCCGAACCGGTGCGCGGCGGGGACTATGTCGGAGTGAAACTGACG
>JAICXS010000106.1 GCA_025934615.1 Nitrospiraceae bacterium | reverse complement strand
CGCTCACCGCGCAGCAACCGATGAACAATGTCGTCCGCACGACCTTGCAGGCGCTGGCCGCCGTCCTAGGCGGCACCCAATCGCTGCACACCAATTCCATGGACGAAACCCTATCGCTGCCTACTGAGGAGGCGGTCAAACTCGCGCTTCGCACGCAACAGATCATCGCCCATGAGAGTGAAGTGCCGAACACGGTCGATCCGTTGGGCGGCTCCTATTATGTCGAATCGATGACCAATCGGTTGGAAGAGGGCGCGCGGGATTACTTCCGCACGCTGGATGAGATGGGTGGGATGGTCCGGGCGATCGAACGTAGGTACCCGCAGAGGGAAATTCTCGACGCCTCGCAACGCTATCAGCATGAGATTGAACGCAAGGAACGAGCGATCGTGGGCGTCACTGAATTCACCGAGCAAGAGTCGCGCTCAATTCCGACTCTGAAAATCGGACCGGAAGTGGAACAGGATCAGGTCGCCCGGCTCTCCGATCTCAGGAAATCACGGGACCCCTTCAAAATGGCGGGCGCCCTGGAAGAGCTGCAAGAAGCCGCCGCATGCAGCGAGAACCTCATGCCTTATCTGATCACAGCGGTGAAGGCCAAAGCGACAGTGGGAGAAATTTGCGCGGCGCTCAAGGAAATTTTCGGCACTTATCGCGAGCCGGTGGTGTTGTGACGAAGGCCTCGGCTAGCGAAGGACGGACGGCTCCCGCTTTGCCATATGGCTGGAATCGGACTGCAGGCAATCTTGAACATTTATGAAACTCGGCGCGTTTGAAATTGATCCGATTACCGATGGGCACTTTCGCTTGGACGGCGGCGCCATGTTCGGGGTCGTCCCGAAAGTGCTCTGGGAGCGGTGCTGCCCGGCCGATGAACTGAATCGCATCCCGCTGAGTCTCACGTGTTTGCTGATCCGGGCGCACGGCGGCAACATTCTGGTGGATACGGGTCTGGGCAGCAAGGAAGATGCGAAATTTCAAAAGATGTTTGCCGTGGACCGGACAGCTTCATTAGATCAGTCCCTCGCACGCCTTGGTCTGTCGCGCGAGGACATCGACCTGGTCGTCAACACCCATCTGCACTTCGACCACGCCGGCGGCAATACGAGGCATACAGACGACGGCGCACTGATCCCGGCCTTCCCAAAAGCCCAGTATATTGTGCAGCGAGGCGAGTATGAAGATGCCGTGCAGGCCAATGAACGGACCCGGGCCAGTTATCGACCGGACAATTTCATGCCGATCACGGACGCCAACCGATGGGATCTGCTGGACGGCAACAGTGAGCTGCTGCCGGGTATCACCGCCGTGCTCACACCCGGCCATACACGTTTTCACCAAGGCGTCAAAATCGAATCGGAAGGACAGACAGCGTTCTACCTGGGCGATCTCATCCCCACTGTGTCGCATCTGCCCCTCCCTTTCATCATGGGCTACGACCTCGCGCCGGTCCAGACGCTCGAAACCAAACGCGGACTTTTGGATCGCGCGTATGCAGACCATTGGCTGCTGCTCTTTGAACACGACCCCGCGATTCGGGCCGGCTATGTCCGGCGAGACGCCGAGGGCAAATATCACCTCGATCCGGTGTACGCATGACAACTATCACCGCGCCGCTTCGCATCTTGATTGGAAAAGTCGGGCTCGATGGGCATGACCGTGGGATCAAACTCGTCGCTCGCGCGCTTCGCGATGCGGGCATGGAGATTATCTATACGGGCCTCCACCAGACCCCCGAGCAGATCGTCAGTGCAGCCATTCAGGAGGATGTCGATGCCATCGGTCTCAGCGTCTTGTCGGGGTCGCACAATACCCTGTTCCTACGTGTATTGGAATTGCTGAAGGAGCAGGACGCCGACGACATCGTCGTGTTCGGCGGCGGGATCATTCCCAACGAGGATATTCCAAAACTTCATGCGGCCGGTGTCCGCGCGCTCTTCAGACCCGGCACGACCATGGCCGACATCGTCGACTTCGTCAAAGCAATTCAACCAAGAGCGTGAGTATTCAATGCATGCGCTGAAGACATCGTTGAAAACCACCTCCGAGGAGTTCACACGCAATCAGGCTCACTACGAGAGCCAAATGGCCGATCTGAAGAAATATCTGGCCCAGGCGGAAGCCGGTGGACCGGCCGATGCCGTCGCCCTCCATAAGAAGCGCGGGAAACTGACGGCCCGCGAGCGGATAGCCACCCTGCTCGATCGCGATTCGCCATGGCTCGAACTGAGCCCGCTCGCCGCGTTCGGTCTGTACGAGGACCATGTCCCGTGCGCCGGTCTCATTACCGGCATCGGGTACGTGTCAGGACGACCCTGCGTGATCGCGGCGAATGACGCGACGGTCAAAGGCGGGACGTATTTCCCGATGACGATCAAGAAACATCTCCGGGCTCAAGAGATCGCATTGGAGAACCGACTTCCGTCCATCTATCTCGTGGACTCGGGCGGCGTCTATTTGCCAATGCAGGCCGACGTCTTTGCGGACAAAGAACATTTCGGGCGGATTTTCTACAACCAGGCGCGCCTGTCCGCGGCCGGCATCCCACAAATCGCGGCCGTGATGGGCATGTGCACCGCCGGCGGCGCCTATGTGCCGGCCATGTGCGATGAAAACGTGATCGTGAAAGGCACCGGCACGATTTATCTGGCCGGACCGCCGCTGGTGAAAGCGGCCACCGGGGAAGACGTGACATCGGAGGCGCTGGGAGGCGCCGACCTGCACACACGGCTCTCCGGCGTGAGCGATCATCTGGCGGAGGACGACCGGGACGCGTTGGATCTCTGCCGTTCCATCGTCGGCACGTTGGGACGAAAGCCGGCGAAGCTGCGCCGCACAGAGAACACCGGCATCGACGAGCCGCTGTATCCGGCCGGTGAACTCTACGGTCTGATTCCCCGCGATCCGCGCCAAACCTTCGAGGTGCGTGAAGTGATCATGCGGCTTGTGGACGGCAGTCGTTTTCATGAGTTTAAGGCGCGCTATGGACAGACCCTCGTCTGCGGCTTCGCGCACTGGATGGGACATCAGATCGGGATCGTCGCCAGCAACGGCGTCCTCTTCTCAGAAACCGCTCTGAAAGGGGCGCATTTCGTCCAACTCTGTTCACAGCGTAGGATCCCGCTCGTCTTTCTGCAGAACATCACCGGGTTCATGGTCGGACGAGAGTATGAGTCGCGCGGCATCATCAAAGACGGGGCCAAGATGGTCCAGGCGGTGGCGACCGCGGACGTCCCCAAGTTTACCGTCATGATCGGCGCCTCGCACGGTGCAGGGAACTATGCCATGTGCGGGCGCGGGTATGGGCCCCGCTTTCTGTTCACGTGGCCCAATGCGCGCATCTCCGTCATGGGGGCTCAACAGGCCGCACACGTGCTGACCACCGTGAAGCAGCAACAGCGTGAACGAGACCATGGATCCCTATCGGAAAACGAGCGACGACGGATCGTCGAGGCGACACTGAGCCAATATGAGCGAGAAGGGAGCCCCTATTTCAGCACCGCGCGTCTCTGGGATGACGGCATTATCGATCCTGTCGAGACACGCAAGGTGCTGGGACTGTGCTTGGACGTGGCCATGGCAGTTCCCATGCGGGAGAGCCACGCGCCGGTGTATCGGATGTGAAGATTAAGGGCAATATTCAGGGATGTATGAATACAATTTTCCGAACTCAGCCTTAACTTGAACCTCAACCCGCGATGTGAGAAGCATGCGACAAACATCCGATCTCCGAGTGACATTCGATAACGGCATCGCTCACGTCACCTTGAATCGACCGGACAGGCGGAACGCGTACGACAGCCGGCTGATCGCCGACTTGCAGGAGGCCTTTGAAAAGATCGCACAAGACGAGGCCATTCGAGCGGTCGTGTTGACCGGCGCCGGCGCGGCCTTTTGCGCGGGAGCAGACTTGCGATGGATGGCCCCCGACTCACCGGTGTCCGAGGCGCAGGCCCGTGAAGATGCCGAACGGCTCAACGCCATGTACCGAGTGATCGACGAGTGTCCCTGCCCGGTGATTGCACGAGTGAATGGACCGGCCTTCGGCGGCGGCGTGGGACTGGTCGCCGTCTGCGACATCGTCGTGGCAGTGGAAGACGCGACGTTCGCGCTCAGCGAAACCAAGCTGGGGTTGGTCCCCGCGGTCATCTCACCATTTTTGCTTCGAAAAACCGGGGAGTCCTTTCTGCGGCGCTACTGTCTCACCGGGGAAGTTTTCTCCGTGTCGATGGCCCGGCAATTCAATCTCGTCCATGAGGTCGTCGAGCGGGCCACGCTGGATGCGAGAGTCTCCGAATTGATTCGAGCGGTACGATATGTGGCGCCGGAGGCCGCGAGGAACACGAAAGCGCTGCTTCGAAAGCTCCCGGCCCTTCCGGAATCGGATCGCCGGCCGGTCAGCGTAGAAGTGAACGTCCAGGCCCGGCTTTCAACTGAAGCGAGAGAGGGCATCCAAGCTTTTGTGGACAGGCATTCACCTGCCTGGGCGCCGCAGAAGCAGGATGGATAGCAGAACTGTTGAGGCTTCGATGTCATCTGTCGTGAACGATAGGAAGGCCGGTGGTGATAGGTTGACCACAGGTCTCATCCGGATTATCGAAGTCGGGCCGCGAGATGGCCTGCAGAACGAGCCGGGTATCATTCCAACGGAGAACAAGATTGCATTCGTCAATGCGCTCTCGAGAACGGGCGTCGCGGAAATCGAAGCCGGCTCGTTTGTCTCACCCAAGGCCGTGCCGCAACTTGCCGACTCCGATGAAGTCTTTCGAAAGATTGAGCGTATGCCCCACGTCGTCTACTCAGCCTTAGTGCCGAACGAACGCGGGCTGGAACGTGCGCGGGCTGTGGCGGCGCAGAAGATCGCCGTCTTCACCGCTGCCTCGGAGACCTTCGCTCAACGGAACATTCATGCCACGATCCGCGAATCGATCGACCGGTTCGTACCGGTGATCTCCGGGGCCAAACGGGACGGCATGGCCGTGCGCGGCTACATCTCGACAGCGATCTTCTGCCCGTATGAAGGCCGGATCGAGCCGGCGCGGTCCGCCGAGGTGATGAAGCGACTGCTGGATCTGGGGGTAGACGATATTTCCCTGGGCGACACGATCGGCAAGGCGTCGCCCGCGGATGTGCGGGCCTTGCTGGATACGGTTCTGCCGCACATTGCGCGTGAGCGCGTCTCGCTGCACTTTCACGATACGTACGGCATGGCGGTAGCCAACGCGCTCACGGCATGGAAGGAATATGGGATCGAGACGTTCGACAGCTCGGCCGGCGGACTCGGCGGCTGTCCGCATGCGCCCGGAGCGTCCGGCAATGTGGCGACCGAAGATTTGATTGTGGCGCTCAAAGCGTCCGGCGCCACGGTGCCGGTCGATGAGGAGAAGGTCATGGCGGCGGGGCGACAGATCGGCGGCACTCTGAATCGCCCATTCGCTTCCCGCCTCTCGAAGATTTCTTGAATCGTTCGAACCGAAGGAATGCAGATGCTCTCGTCAGAGCGTTCGATAAGAAAAGAGATGGCTAGTCCGGATGGCTTGGCGGAGCACGTAAAGGCCGGCCGTGTTCGCGCCATCTCTCGGACCATCACCTTGCTGGAGGCCGGCAATCCTATGGGCAGGGAGATCCTTCGGCAACTGGGAGACAGCGGCGGCCGTTCCCATGCGATCGGCATCACGGGATATCCCGGAGCCGGAAAGAGCACCTTGATCGATCGGCTCATCACCGCGTATCGGCAACAAGACAAGACGGTCGGCGTACTGGCGGTGGATATGAGCAGTCCCTTCACCGGTGGTGCAATTCTCGGCGACCGTATTCGGATGCAGGACCATGCCTTGGATAAGGGCGTCTACGTCCATAGCCTGGCGACACGCGGCCAGCGAGGCGGCGTATCAGCCGCGACGCGTGACGCCGTGCTGGTGCTTGATACCGCCGGCTTCGACATCGTGCTCGTTGAAACCGTCGGTGTCGGCCAAGGTGAATGGGATATTGCCGAGGTGGCGAAGACCGTTGTGGTCGTCGTAGCGCCTGGCCTGGGCGATGAGATCCAGGCCATGAAAGCCGGCATACTTGAAGTCGCGCATATCGTGGTGGTCAACAAAGCTGACCATGACGGTGCAGAGACCACGCTACAGCATTTGCGTGACTGGCATCCGTGCGTCCTCCGAACCGTTGCCGTAAAAGGCGAAGGCATCCCGGAGTTGATCGCGGCGATTGCTCATCATCAGCAGGCCGATCCGTTGCCGAGACACGTTTCGTCGCAAACAATTCGGCAGTCATTGCACTGAGAAAGTGAGCCTATGCCTCACACATTGCTCACGGTTTCACGTCGCATTGCGCGGGTCACGCTCCATTATCCTCCGGCAAACGTGCTGACCCATGCGTTCCTGAAAGAGTTGGAGCAGGTGGTCGGCGAACTCGAGGCGGACGAGTATGTCAGGGTCGTGATCCTGACCGGCTTCGACAGATTTTTCTCGGCCGGTGCCGATATTCATGAATTGGCGCATCTCAACAGCACGTACAGTGGTTCCGAGTTTTCCGGCCGTGGACAGGCCTGCTTGAACCGTCTTGAACGGTTCGACAAGCCCGTGATTGCGGCAATAAACGGAATTTGTCTCGGCGGCGGGCTTGAACTGGCCATGGCGTGTCACCTGCGAATCGCCGCGGCCGGCATT
>JAICXS010000346.1 GCA_025934615.1 Nitrospiraceae bacterium | reverse complement strand
TAATCGATGGTCGGCTCAAATGATGCCTTGGTCACACGCGTAATGTCGTTCGTAATTTCATCGAGGGTATATCCGACCGCCAATTTGGCCGCAATCTTTGCAATGGGATAGCCGGTGGCTTTTGATGCGAGCGCGGAACTCCGCGACACGCGTGGATTCATTTCAATGACGACCATTTCCCCGTTTGTGGGATCGATGCCGAACTGAATGTTGGAGCCGCCGGTATCGACGCCGATTTCGCGAATGATCCGCACCGCCGCATCGCGCATGACTTGGTATTCTTTATCGGTTAGGGTCATGGCCGGCGCGACGGTAATACTGTCCCCGGTATGAATGCCCATCGGGTCGAAATTTTCGATCGGACAGACAATGACGACATTATCTTTGAGGTCGCGCATGACCTCGAGTTCGAATTCCTTCCACCCGATCACGGAGCGTTCGACTAAAATTTCACCGACCGGGCTCATGGCCAAACCCCAGTCCACATAGCGTTCGAATTCTTCCCGATTGTACGCAATGTTGCCGCCGGTACCGCCCATGGTAAACGATGGCCGGACGATGGCTGGAAAACCGACACGTTCTAAGACGCGCGTGGCTTCATCGCGGGTTCGGGCAGACCCGCTATCCGGCGTCTTCAGTCCGATCCGCCTCATGGCCTCCTTGAACGCCTCGCGATCTTCGGCTTTGTGAATCGCCTCGGCCGATGCGCCGATCAATTGCACATTATATTTCGCCAACACACCCTGCTTGGCCAATCCGACCGCGACATTCAGCGCCGTCTGTCCGCCCATCGTCGGTAAGAGCGCATCCGGACGCTCCCGTTCGATCACCCGCTCGACAACCTCCAACGTGATGGGCTCGATATAGGTCCGGTCGGCCAGTTCGGGATCGGTCATGATCGTAGCCGGATTGCTGTTGATCAAGATGACCCGGTAGCCTTCTTCCCGGAGCGCCTTGCACGCCTGTGTGCCTGAATAGTCGAACTCGCACGCTTGGCCGATGACGATCGGGCCGGAGCCAATCAGTAAGATGGTATGGATATCTGTTCGTTTTGGCATGGATCCTTACGATGTGAATGTTCGCATGTGTATTCTTCCGCGCTGCAATGCACTACCCCGTTTTCGGCATGGGGATGAGAATTGGGGGCGCGGACGGGATCGGCGTACGATCCGG
This sequence comes from Nitrospiraceae bacterium, assembly GCA_025934615.1. Taxonomy (GTDB): domain Bacteria; phylum Nitrospirota; class Nitrospiria; order Nitrospirales; family Nitrospiraceae; genus JAICXS01. The sequence continues at coordinate 2,407 of JAICXS010000346.1, read as the reverse complement.
CAGCGCGCCGTCGTGATAGTAGCGCAAGGCGTCGGGAAGCCAATTTTCGATCTGGTTAATACGCGTGACGTCCGACGGGTGGGTCGAGAGAAATTCTGGAATCGCCGCCTGGGAGCGAAAACACAATTTACCGATCAATTGCTTCGGACATCCACTCATGCGTTCCCAGAATGGAACCGCTTCCCGTGGGTCGTAGCCGGCTTGGGCCATTAAGCGCAGCCCGATATAATCCGCCTCCGATTCTTGCCGCCGGTTGAACGGCAACGACACGCCGATACCGTAGGCGCTCATCGCGCCCATAGCTACACCGGGATCGACCTTCCCGGAAGCGGCGCCCGCCAGAGCCCCAAGTTGAGCGATTTGTTCGAGGATGCCGCGGCTGAACCGCTCGGCACCGTGCCGTTGCAGCGCATGCGCTATTTCGTGTCCCATCACCGTCGCTAATCCCGCTTCCGTTTTGGTGTACTTCAAAATTCCGGTGAATACGGCCACTTTTCCACCGGGAAGAGCAAACGCGTTGACCATCTTATCATCCTGAATCACCGCAAACTCCCAATGATACTCCGGCCGATTGGCCACAGCAGCAATGCGATCGCCCACGCGATGAACCATTTCATTGATCTCAGGATTTTCATTCAATCGCGCTTCGCGTAAGACTTCATGGAACGCTTTCACACCCATCGAGATCTCTTTGTCTTCGGAAAAGAAAATCAATTGATCGCGCGCCGTGCCGGGCGCGCGATAACAGGCGGAGAGCGCGGCGCCGAATCCTGAGCAGAGGCATGCTGCGGCGGTCATGCGCAGACCCAGTTGCAGAATCGTACGGCGAGCGACGGGCGCGGCTGCAAGCCGATCCCACATATCACCGCTGCCATGTCCCACGCTTGCCTCCGGCCTCTTCTTCTTCACGGTCACTTCTGGCCACTTGCCTCACCCTCGGTCCCCATCCTTCTTATGTCACGGCATCCAGAGATACATGAATTGCGGTGTCCCGCCACGGAACATGGCCCCGAGATCGAGATTGGCCAAGGATAAGACGTTGCTCGACCCTCCAAGGAGTTGCGAATAGATATTGTTTTTGTATTCACCGGGCCGCCGGTACGTCACGATGCTGGCTTTTTCTACGCCGGCTTCGCGCTTCGCCAGCTCAATCGCGTCGTCCAGGTAGCCGATTCCATCAGTCAAGCCGAGAGCCGTCGCTTGCTCGCCTGAATAAATCCGTCCATCGGCAAACTTTCGGATGTCGTCCGGCGCCAAATTCTTTCGCCCTTCGTGAATCACCGTGAGGAACCGTTCATAGAACGACATGATGACCGTGTGAAACATGGCACGCTCCTCGTCCGTCATCGCGCGGAAGGGAGATCCCATATCTTTTCGAGGTCCGGAGGTGATGGTGTTTGCCTCGAGGCCGACTTTTTCCAACAACCCGCGCGCGTTCACCGTCATCATAATGACACCGAGGCTGCCGGTGACCGACGAGGGATGCACCATGACCTTATCGGCTGCCATCGCGACATAATAGCCGCCGGAGGCCCCGACATCCATGATCGAGGCAATGATGGGAATTTTACGCTTGAGTTTAAAGCTTTGGAGTTCGTGATAAATGATGTCGGACGCCGTTACGGTGCCGCCTGGACTATTGATCCGCAGCACCAGTGCTTTGATATGCGCATCGTTCACGGCTCGATTCAGTTGTTCCTTGATCTGCGCAACCATACTGGGATGATCGACCAATCCCTCGCTCTCATTTGAACTGATGACGCCCGATAGATCCATCAGCAAGACTTTGTCGGCGCCGCTGCCGCTGATCCGCTTTTCTTCAATCGGCGCAGACCCCGGCAGCAGATTGATGGTAATGCATCCCGACAACAGCGAGGCGCTCGTCGCCATTAGTAATCCCTTCCACCACGGTCTCTTACGCATGTGTGTTCTCCATCATAGTCACGAATTGATTGAACAGATAGGCCGAATCGTGCGGACCCGGCGACGCTTCGGGATGATATTGCACGGACATGATCGGCTGATCCAACCACACCATGCCTTCAATCGAATCGTCGTTTAAACTCATATGGCTGATCGTTACTCTTCCATACGGTGTCTTAATGGTCGGCGCCGCCGGCGCGTGACGATCGAGATCGGGAATCTGCACGGCGAAGTTGTGATTCTGCGATGTCACCTCCACTTTTCTGGTCCGGAGATCCATCACAGGATGATTGGCGGCATGGTGGCCGAATTTGAGTTTCTTAGTCTGCAGGCCTGCGGCTAATCCCAGCAGTTGATGTCCCAAACAGATGCCGAGCATGGGTGCATGCCCGATCAAGGATTGGATCGCCTTGACCGCATAGGGCACGGCTTGAGGATCGCCGGGACCATTCGAGAGGACTATCCCCTGCGGCTTGAGCGCTTT
>JAICXS010000074.1 GCA_025934615.1 Nitrospiraceae bacterium | reverse complement strand
GATGAGCTTGAGGGTTTCGAGTTGCGTCGAGAGGTCTTTCAGCTTCTTCTCCCGGACGCTTAATTCCTCCTTGACGGCCTGCTCTCGATTGAGCAGCTCCAGAATCACGCTTTGAGTGGCCTTGGCCAAGTGGCCGTGCCGTTCGTGCTCAGGCGCCCCTTCTTGAAGCAGGGTCAGCCAATCGCCGCTGGCGATAGCCAGCCGGCTCTTTGGCGCTCCGGCTATCACATCCTGGAAATGTTTGGCCGCTGTCTGTTGATTGTCAAAGAGCGCCAATAAGGCTCGCGAGAAATGAGCCTGTTCGCACGTACGTTCTTGCGCGCAGGTCGTGAGGTGCAGGTCTTGTTCGCGTGCAAGGGCGCGGTAGGCCTTGGCCTCACTAGGGTCCACGAGGAAGAAGGGACCGGATGGTGAACCGGTTGAAGGCGGGGCAGTTGGAACGGCCGGGGTCGGAGCAGGAAGTTCCGAGCAGGCGACGAGGATTGCGAGCATGGCCGTCAGTCCGGCGCTCATTAATAAGTGTCGCATGCCCGGCATATTAGGATCCGCCGAGGGGGAGGACAAAGCTCATCGTCGTGCCTTTGCCAAGTTCGCTGTCGGCCCAGATGCGTCCACCGTGGGCTTCCACAACCCGTTTCGCCAATGCCAAGCCGATACCGGTTCCTGGAGCGCCGCCTCGAGCACGTACCCCCCCTTGATAGAATCGCTCGAAAATATGCTGGAGAGATTGCGGCGCAATCCCACGACCGGTGTCCGTCACAGAAATCCTCAAGACTTTTTCCTTCTGATCCGGCTCCACTCGTAAGTAAATCGATCCTCCTTCACGACTAAACTTCAGGGCGTTGGAGAGGAGATTGTCCAGGACCTGTTGCATGCGTGATTCGTCGACCGGAGCAAAGACCGGTCCACTCGGCGCTTCGATGACGATTCGAATCCGTTCCCGGTCTGCCAGCAGGCGGATTTTGTTCACCGAGGTATCCACGACGCGTTTGATGTCCGAGGAGACGATCCGGTACTCCATCATCCCCGCGTCGATTTTTGACAGATCGAGCAGGCTGGAAATCATGTCGATCAGTTGCCGGCTGCTCTCTACCATGAGCTCCAGCGTTTCGCGCTGCTGCTCCGTCACCGGCCCGGGAATTTCCTCCAACAAGAGTTGCGTGCCGGCATGAATGGCCGTGAGCGGCGAGCGGAGTTCATGCGTGATATGCGAGACGAACTCGGCTTTGAGGTCGTCGAGTTCCTGAAGCTTTTTGGCCATGGCTCCCACGGACTCTACGAGTTCGCGCAGATCGCTGGGGGCCGAGACATTGACCGCCGTCTTGAAATTACCCAGACCGATTTGCCGAATGTGTTCTTGCAAACGGCGCAACGGCGACAAGATACTATAGGTCGCTAGACTCGCCAGTAATAGCCCCAAGCAGAGCGCAAGGATTACCAACTGTTTCGTCACGACACCGGCTTGCTCGGATCGTCGCCGACCGTCATTGATGACCGTGCTGATCGACGCGGCGTGGAGATCCATGAAGGCTTCCAAATGCTTTGTGATCGTCGTGACGATGGCATCGCGTTGCGACTCATATTCTTTGCTCATCTTGCGCGTACGCACCGGTTCCAATCGAGCTTCCGTATGGAACAGAATTCGATAGTCGTCATGCAGCGTTTCGACTTCCTTCAACGTGTGTTGCCCGTCAGGCGATCCTTCCTGTTCGAGGAGCGCGTCGAGAGTACGCTGAAATTCACGGGCATCGGTATCGAAGTGTTTTAAGAAGATGTCATCGCGCACCGCTAAATACTTTTTTTCATTCCGCACTTGCGCGTAGAGACTGTCGATCAACCATTTCGCGCTATCGATGGCGGGATAGTGGGTGGACACGAGGGCGTTGCTAAATTCAGTGATCTGCCGAATTTGATGCAGGGCGAATAAATTGACCCCGGAGACCAGGACAATGATGGCGAGAAAGCCGATGGTGAGCCGCCAAAAAATGGAGAGGCGCATAGGGCTCCGATAGGTAGAAACTCGCTCAGTCTATCAGCGATTATGAAGAAGTCAATAAGTCTGAGCGGGCTTACCTTGACAAAGTCTTTGGGTGAATGCTACGTCCATGCGATGCTGCCGCTTCGTAAACAGACGACCGGTTCGGCACAGCCCGCCGAATCGACCGGTCGAGTCGTGTCGCAATGGTCCGGAAAGGCCAGAGAACAAGCGGTCCAGCGAATGTTCACGGCAATCGCGCGGCGGTATGATCTCAATAACACGCTGCTGAGTTTCGGTTTGCATCATCGGTGGAAACGGAGGACGGCATCGCTGGTTCCGGAAGTGAACGATGGGCGCGCCATCGATATTGGCGCCGGCACGGCTGATTTAGCGCTCTTGGTGTCGCCGCGGATGGGACCTGTCGGTCACGTCGTGGCAGTGGACTTGAATGAGGCGATGTTGCGTGAAGGCAGGCAGAAAATCGCGCAGAGAGGACGGACCCAAGGCATCACATGTCTGCGCGCGAGCGGGGAATGGCTGGGATTTCGTGACGAGACGTTCGATGCGGCCACGGCCGGGTTTTGCATGCGCAATGTAGGGGATTTGACACGAGCCTGTACGGAGATTCGCCGGGTGCTCAAGCCAGGAGGCCGGTTCATTTGTCTAGAATTTTCGCGGCCAGTAGTGGGTTCGCTACGAGCGCTCTATGATTGGTATTCCTTTCGGCTCTTGCCGTGGATCGGGACCCGTGTCGCCCATGACCGTACCGGCGTTTACGAATACCTGCCTGCCTCGATTCGCGGATTCCCCGACCAGGAACGCTTTAGTCAGCTCCTACGCGACGCCGGCTTCCGAGAGGTGACCTATCGCAATCTGACGGGCGGGATCGTGGCAATCCACGTCGCGATAAAATGACTTTAAAGAGCTTGATTTCAACGGTCGGGCATCCTTCCTGGAAAGTCGACCCATGAACAACGAACCTGTATGAATTCGATCCTGTACGTGTTTCTGCCGTGCAAGAAGGTGTACCCGATCGGGGCCACCTATTTGGCGGACTTCATTCATCGGCGCCGACCGGATGTGCGGCAACGGATTCTGGACCTGTCCCTCTATCCGCAGGCACAGCGCGGCCGTGTGTTGCAGGAGGTGGCGTCGGCCTTCTCCCCGGAGCTGGTCTGCTTTTCCTGGCGCGACATTCAGATTTTTTCCCCGCATGAAGGGGATGCTTCGCTGGAGCACGCGTTTAATTTTTATTTCTCCAGCAACCCCCTGAAGCGGCTCACCGCTTCGTTTCAAGGACTGAAGCATCTCTATCGCTACTATCAAGACATTCGCGCGAACCTGTCGTATCCGTGGCTGGTCCGAAAGCAGTTTCCGACCTCGCAAATCATGATAGGAGGGGGCGCCTTTACGGCCTTCGCCGACCAATTGATTGAAAAGCTGCCGGATGGCACGATCGGCATTCTTGGAGAAGGGGAAGATGCGATCTTAAAAGTGCTTAACGGCCGGCCACTCGACGATGAGCGCTACATCGTGCGCGAGAACGGAGAGGTCTCGAAAGGTGACAAGCACTCGCCGCCGCTGCTCGACGCCCCGACCGTCGATTTGCCGTATCTCACCTCAATTTTTCCCCAATACCGAGATTACATCGGCGAGTCCATCGGCGTGCAAAGCAAACGCGGGTGTCCCTACGACTGTGCCTTCTGCCTCTATCCCTATATAGAAGGCAAGCGAGTCCGGTATCGGCCGCCGGAAATGGTCGTACAAGACATCGCCCAGCACTATCATCAGTGGGGCGCGCGGCGATTCTGGTTTACCGACGCGCAGTTTATTACCGGGAAGGAAGCCTATCCGCAATGCACGGAGATTCTGGAGCGGATTATTCGAGCTGGATTGGAGATCGAATGGTCGGGATACATTCGCACGTCGCTCATTACGGCCGATCTCGCCAAGCTGATGGTGCGTTCAGGAGTGGGGGATCTGGAGGTCGCGATCACGTCAGGATCGCAAGCGGTCCTCAACGATCTGCACATGGGATTCAAGCTGGAGCGGCTCTACGATGGCTGCCGATACCTGGCCGAGGCCGGTTTCCGCGGAAAGGTCATCCTGAACTATTCGCTCAATTCGCCGAATGAAACGGAAGAGACCCTACTTCAAAGTGTCGACTCTTATAAGAAAGTGGCGGCGATTCTCGGTGAGGAGCGCGTCTTTCCCTTGATGTTCTTTTTAGGGATTCAGCCGAATACCGATTTGGAACATCGGCTCTTAGAGGAGGGGTACCTGACCGCTGGGTATAATCCGCTGATGCTCACGCCCACGAGTATCAGGAAGTTGCTGTATAACCCTGCGCCGCTCAATAAAATTATTGCGAAAGCCTGTTTATCCGCATGGCATAAAAAGCACGGCAGCCGGGACCCCAGGCCCTGGACAGGATCCTTGTCGCAAACCAAGGGGACGGGGGGATATGCCGACCAGAATCTCACCAAAGGGCTGGAGGCACATTCCGGACGAGAGGCGCTTTTGACCTTGGAACAGATCATTAAGTCAAGAAAAACGCCGGAGTCTTCCAACAACGCTCCTGAAAAAGTATCGGCCGCCATGTAGCGTGCTACCGTTTCGAGCCGCCTCTTGATCCAGCCCGAGGGGTCGTAGGGCTCGGGTTGATGATCTTCTGCAGGCACTTGAATTACTTGCATTTCGCCAAGATGCTGGGCTATCATGCCCGATCTTTTGAGGGCCGTAGGCTCAGGGGAATCGTTTCATCTTTTATTATGATTCTCGTGAATCTAAGGAACTGGTGTCGAAGGAGGGTCTGATGTATAAGACGATTTATATCCCGGTCGACAACTCGGACCATTCGAATATGGCGGTTGAACTGGGAGTCAGCTTGGCCAAGACCTTCGGGTCGAAGCTCGTGGGAAGCCATGTGTACGCGGCCAAGATGCACGATAAACGATTCAAACAGATGGAAGCCGGCCTCCCTGAGGAGTACCACGACGAAAAAGAACTCGACCGGCAACGCCAAATCCATGACTCCCTGATCACCCGCGGACTTCAAATCATCACCGACTCGTATCTCGATTTTATCGACAAGAAATGCACGGAAGCCAACTTGCCGTTGGAGCGACGCTCGCTTGAAGGCCGCAATTGGAAGGTGCTGGCCGAAGACATCAATACGAACGGATACGAATTGGTCATTATGGGCGCGTTAGGTGTCGGCGCCGTCAAAGATAGCGTGATCGGCAGCAACACCGAGCGGGTCGTTCGCAGAGTTCGCCAGTCCGATATGTTGATCATCAAGGATACGAAACCGATGAACGGCGGCAAGATAGTTGTTGCGGTGGACGGCAGCCCCTATTCATTTGGCGGCCTCATGACCGGCCTGGCCCTGGGTAAAGCGCTGAACAAGCCGGTGGAAGCGATTGCGGCGTTCGACCCGTACTTTCACTATGCCGCGTTTCACAGCATTTCCGGTGTGCTCAATGAAGAAGCCGGCAAGGTGTTCCGCTTTAAAGAGCAGGAAAAACTGCACGAAGAAATCATCGACAGCGGATTGGCCAAGATTTACCAATCGCATTTAGACATCTCCCGCGAACTGGCTCAGGCAGAAAACACCGACGTGAAGACGACGCTGCTGGATGGAAAAGCGTTTGAAAAGATCATTCAATATGTCCGCAAGGAAAATCCATGGTTGTTGATCGTCGGACGCATCGGCGTCCACAGCGATGAAGATATGGATATCGGCAGCAACACCGAGAACCTCTTGCGGGCCGCCTCGTGCAACGTGCTCATTTCGAATAAAAAGTTTGTGCCACCTATCGATACGCAAGCCGAGTACACCATTTCATGGACGGAGGAAGCGCTCCGGCGAATGGAAAAAATCCCCGTCTTTGCGCGCGGCGTCGCCAAAACGGCGATTCACCGATATGCGATCGAAAAAGGGCATACGATTATCAGCAACACGGTCGTCGATACTGCAGTCGGCCATATTTTGCCGAAGGGCGCCATGGACGCGATGCGTGCGCTTGGCGGGAGTCTCGATGCCGCTGGAATCGATCGCGACAAAATGCAGGCGGACGATGCCGTGGCAGCGGACATCATGGGATCGACCCTCAGCGGTATGATGACGGAAATCGTCGAAGAAAAGCCGGCCGTCAGTGCAGACACGCAAGCTTACCTCGACCGGATGACTCAGAACTATTTCGTCTGCGACGGCTGCGGATACATCGGCAAAGGCGAGACGCCGGTCAAGTGTCCCGTGTGCGCCGCGGAAGGCGACCGCTTCAAGCAAGTCGATAAGACCATCTTCGAGGCGGCGGCGAAGGCCGAAGGTACGTTGGAAACGGACATGGCCTATGATGATGTTCCCATGCAGTGGACGAAGGACGCGAAGGAAGCCATTCGGGCGGTTCCAGCCGGCTTCCAGCGCCGGCGCGCCAAAGCGCGCATTGAAAAGTCCGCGCGCAAACTCGGCATGACGACCATCACGTTGGAATATGCTGCGCCGACCATTAAGGAGGCAGCGGCCGAAGACTACACGCCGATTTTTGCCAATAAGGGGACGGGAACGGCCTCAGAGGCGTCGGCGAAGATCAATGCCCTTACCGAAACCAGCAATGGGAACGGCCATGCTACTCATGCGTCTACCGAGTCGAATGAGGCGAAGGCAGCCCCATCGACCTACACGTGGACACCTGAGGCGCTCCAGCGGCTTGAGCGGGCCCCGGAAGGGTTCATGCGCGACTGCACGCGAGCCTTGATCCAGAAGCACGCGGACAAGCTTGGCGTCACGCTCATTACGCTAGACGTGGCCCATGAGGGCATCGAACAGGCGAAAGATTATATGAAAGAAGCCATGACGACCGGCAATCTCAAGGATATGATCGCCAACCTGACGAAGCAAGCTTAAGGCCCAGGCCGAGGTTCGGAAAGCATGGCTGTCATCTAACCTTTAACGTAACCCTCTACCTTCATCTAAGCCTTCTTCAAAACTATGGGTAAGCCTCTTCCGATCTTCGACTTCTCGCGACTCGCGGGAAAACTGGATGCACTGGAACAGCAAGTGACGCGGTTCATGGGCATGGCGCCAGGCGCCATCCCTATGGTCGCTCGGGAAGGGGAGCGTCTTGGCGCGCCTGGGGAGGGCGGGTGTAACGACGGCCGGACCGTCGATGATTTCAAGCCCTTCTTGATCGCGCTCAATCTCACCAAGCGCTGTAATCTCAAATGCGCGCACTGCTACTTGGACGCGACCACCAAAGCCGGCGGGGGATCCGATGAGCTGACGACCGGCGAATGTTATACCCTGATCGATCAAATCGCCGAAGTGAACAAGGGGTGTCTACTGGTGATCACCGGTGGTGAACCGTTGACCCGTCCGGATATTCTCGACATTGCGCGTCATGCCGTGAAGCTCGGCTTCATGGTGGTGTTCGGTACCAATGGCATGCTGATCAACGATCGCATGGCCAAGGAATTGGTCGACATCGGAGTCATGGGCGTCGGCATCAGCATCGATTCGTTAGATGCGCAGAAGCACGACACGTTCCGTGGATTGGATGGAGCCTGGGACGGCGCTCTCAAAGGAATCGAAGCGTGCAAGCGAAATGGCCTGCAGTTTCAAGTCCACTTCAGCGCGCAACCGATGAATTATCGCGAGTTACCGGATGTCGTCGAGTGGGCGCACACGCTCGGCGCGAGAGTACTGAATGTATT
>JAICXS010000210.1 GCA_025934615.1 Nitrospiraceae bacterium | reverse complement strand
AGGTTCTGGACGCCTGTTCAGCCCGACTTAGTGCTGTCGAACATTGGACTTGGAACCGAGGTCTTTGAGGTGGCATTCGATGAACACTGGGTTGCGCAGCAGCACGCCTTTACTCGTCATCCGTTGGCTACATCGTATGTCCCGTGGCCATTTTAGAATGGCCGCACAACCAGTCAAGGGAGCCGTTGATCGAAGCCGTCCGCTGGTCTCTCTCATCCTGCTCGTCATTCTGTTTCTTCCCGCTCATCACACTGCCGTCGCTGAGAGTGCCGATGGCGCTCGTGCGCGGGCTCGAGACCTCGGTATCGTCATCGGCCAGTATCAACCAGGCCCGCAGAATGCCATTACGGATGTCGCCGGCGTGAAGGTGGGCCATGTGACGCTCGCATACGGCGAAGGCAAGCTCATGCCGGGTAAGGGACCCGTCCGTACCGGAGTGACGGTCATTATCCCGCGAGACGACGTATGGCACAACAAAGTTCCAGCCGGCGCCTTCGTCCTGAATGGGACGGGAGAGATGACAGGCTTGGCCTGGGTGGCTGAGTCGGGCTTTCTAGAATATCCGATCGCGCTGACGAACACGCTGAATGTCCCGCGCGTCGCCAACGGCGTGATGACCTGGATGATTCAACACCATCCAGGGATCGGCATTACCGATGATACGCTGACGCCGGTCGTGGCCGAGTGCGACGATAGCCGGTTGAACGATAGTCAAGGCCGTCATGTGTCGGAAGAGAATGTTGCCACGGCGTTGGATACGGCTTCCGATGGTCCTGTGATGGAAGGAGCCGTGGGAGCCGGCACCGGCATGATTTCCTATGGATTTAAGGGCGGCATTGGGACGTCTTCGCGCCGTCTGCCCGAGCAAGAGGGAGGGTACACCGTCGGAGTATTGGTCAATGCTAACCATGGCCGCCGCGAAGAATTGATGGTAAACGGTGTCCAAGTCGGAAAGCGGTATAACGCGAATGGCCATGCCGCTGTGCCGGGATCTGAAGGGTCCATCATCGTTGTGATCGCGACCGATGCTCCGCTGGATGCCCGGCAATTGGGCCGCGTCGCCAAGCGTGCGGCATTGGGACTGGCGAGAACCGGCTCGACGGCTCGGCACGGAAGCGGGGATTTTATGCTGGCCTTTTCAACCGGCAATACCATCCCACATTACCCCGAAGCCCCAACATTTTCCATGACGCGCATGGCCGACACGCACCTGAATCCCTTGTTCACGGCCACCGTCGAAGCGACGGAAGAAGCGATTGTAAATGCGCTGACGATGGCAACGACGACCATTGGGCGGGACGATCATCGGGTGGACGCCATTTCATTGTCCACGCTCAATACGCTACTTCGGGGACCACAGTAACGAGTCATCGGCGATTGTCATTCAGAAAAGCAGAAAGGAACGTATGACGGACTATCAAATGGGAGGAGGCCTCAGGCTGCTCACAGCCATTGAAAAAACGCAGGCCTTTTCCAGCTTTCTTCAACATCGATTGCTTCGAGCCTTGGAAACGGAAGATCCCACGGAGTTGCATTATCTCCTGGCGCAGCTTGATGACTACCATTCCTATATGTGGCGTTATCATAAAAAATTACAAAGCGAGCGCGGGGACCGTCAACCGGTGGATGAATAGGCGCTTGTCTCAATAGACAAAGAGGAAGACGGATTGCTAGACTGACGAAAAAGGAAGGAACGTGCAATTCGCCTCGGCTGTGTCCAAAGAGATCAATGCGACAGAGGCCGGACATGAGTTGACCGGCCAAATTGAACGCGCGTTACAGAATGGTCCCATCGACCTCGCTTGTATGTTTCTCTCCTCTCACTACGCTGAGCATGCTGAAGAATTGTCTTCGGTCGTGTTTAATCGCTTATCCCCTCGTGCCTTGCTCGGATGTACCGGAGAAGGCATTATCGCCGGCTCTGAGGAAATCGAAAATGCCCCGGCGGTCACCTTATGGGCCGCGCAATTGCCGGACACCTCTCTCATTCCCTGGCGCCTACCGGGCGGACGGGAGGGAGGCGACGTAGGTGTCATGGAGTGGCCTGATCTGGATACCACATCGGAACCCTCAACCCTCCTCGTGCTCGCCGACCCGTTTTCTATCCCGATGGATGAAGTCCTCTTGGGAATGGCGGATCATTGCCCCGGCTCTGTCGCCATTGGCGGCATGGCAGGCGGCGGGCATGATGAAGGTGAGAACCGGTTGTTGCTGAACGAAGGGGTCTATGAACACGGCCTTATTGGAATCGCGATTTCGGGAGCCGTCTCTGTCAGAACAATCGTCTCGCAGGGATGCCGGCCGATCGGAGAGCGGTACGTCGTGACAAAGGCTGATCGCAATGTCATTCATGAATTGGGCGGCATATCCGCTTTGGATCAACTCCGGCAGATGTTTGAATCACTCACCAGCCATGACCGGAACTTGGCACAAAACGCGCTGCACGTCGGCATCGTGATGGATGAACAGCGCAATCGGTTTGAGCGGGGCGATTTTCTCGTCCGCAATTTGATCGGGGCCGACCGAAGTTCGGGAAGCTTGGCCATCGGAGATACGCTTGCGGAAGGCCAAACCATCCAGTTCCACGTGCGTGACGCACAGTCGGCGACTGAGGACCTCAATCTCATGCTAGCCGCGGACCGATCCCGACAGACTGCCCCGGCATTAGGCGCACTGCTGTTCAGTTGCTGTGGCCGCGGACGAGGACTCTTCGGCCGTCCCCACCACGATGTGACCGTCGTTCGCGAGCGAGCCGGGGCCATTCCCGTTTCTGGATTTTTTGCGCAAGGTGAGATCGGCCCCGTGGGCGGCGTCAATTTTCTGCACGGGTACACCGCAAGCGTGGCGCTCTTCTCAGAGCGATACGTGTGATGGGAGATCGTACGGAAATGCTGTTGCCTCTATCATGATTCGTATCATGGCTTTGCAAGGAGTGCCGATGAAAACACGCGGATGGATTGTTCAAGTAGCCCTACTGCTAAGCCTCGACGCTAGTTTGATGGCTGCAGACAATGAGAGGACGAAGGAGACGAAGCCTATGGCGGAGCAGACGGTCACAACGGAATCAGGTCTCAGGTACCTCGACATGACGGTAGGAACCGGCCGGCAGGCAGAACTCGGAGATACGGCCTCCGTCCACTACACCGGTTGGTTGGCGGATGGGAAAAAGTTTGATAGTTCTGTCGATCGCAAGGAGCCGTTTTCCTTTCGCCTCGGCGCTGGACAGGTCATCAAAGGATGGGATGAAGGTGTGATGGGCATGAAAATCGGCGGGAAACGCAAACTGACGATTCCGCCCCAGCTTGGCTATGGCTCCCGTGGGGCCGGTGGAGTCAGTCCCGCCAATGCGACGTTGACGTTTGATGTCGAACTGTTGGACTTGCGGTAGGGGCTTCTGAGGAAGAAAGAGAAAGGGTGGTCGGACGGCTAGGCTCAGTGCTCGTACAACGCGCACGATCGGATGTGTACGTTGGATGCGGCAAGGAACCTCACCCTGACCACCCTTCTGGCATAAACTTCCGGTACGGAAAGTAGGACGACCGTTGATGAAACGAACGCCGTTGTTTGAGGGACATCATGCGGCCGGTGGCCGGCTGGTGGATTTCGCCGGCTGGGAGATGCCCATTCAATATACCGGTGTGGTCGATGAGTATCATGCGGTGCGGGCGGCAGCGGGTCTGTTTGATGTGAGTCATATGGGTCGAATCATGGTGGCTGGCGAGGGAGCATCATCGTTTCTCCAACACGTCACGACGAACAATGTTGCCAAGCTGAGCGTCCTGGAGTCGCAATACTCCATGGTTTGCAATGAGGCCGGCGGCATCAAGGACGACATTTTTGTGTATCGAATCAAACCTCAGGAATACCTGCTCTGCGTGAACGCTTCGAATCGGGAAAAGATCGCGGCGTGGCTGGGAGCACACGCATCGGGTACGACGAGTGTCACGTTGCACGACCGATCCGCCGACCTGGCCCAACTTGCCATACAAGGCCCTGCATCCCGGACCATTCTTTCATCAATGGGTATTGCCGGAATCGACGCGATGAAATTGCGCGCCTGCTTGGAAACCGATTTACTTGGCGGGCCTACATTGATTACCAGGACCGGTTATACCGGTGAATTGGGGTACGAGCTGTACGTCCCATCGGATCGCGCGCTTGCTGTCTGGAATACGTTACTTACGGTCGGCACATCCTATGGACTGAAACCATCCGGCCTTGGCGCAAGAGATCTGTTGCGTCTGGAAATGGCCTATCTGCTCTATGGGAATGACATCGGCGAAGAGACCACGCCGATCGAGGCGGCGGCCGAATGGATCGTTGATTTTGCCAAAGGAAATTTTATTGGCCGAAACGTCCTTCAACAACAGAAGGACCACGGTGTTCCTAAGCGCCTCGTTGCCTTTGAACTCACCCAGAAAGCAGTCCCGCGTCACGGCTGTAGGATTTTGTCGGACGATGCTCCCGATGGTAAAGAAATGGGAGAGGTCACCAGCGGAAATTTGTCGCCGATTCTCCAAAAGGGAATCGGATTGGGATATGTACCTCCACGGAAGGCGGCCGTCGGCTCTTCGATCTCCATCGATATCCGCGGACGCGCCATCCCCGCGGTGGTCGCCAAGCCGCCATTTTATCGAAAACGAGCGATCACATGACTGGACCCATTCAAACCGTATACAAAGGGCGCGTGGTGACGTTGAATCTTGAAACGGTGACCTTGCCGAACGGGGTGTCGGTTGAGCTCGAGGTGGTGCGCCATCCCGGTGCCGCAGCCATTGTTCCCTTGAAGAATAGCCGCACTGTCATCCTCATACGGCAATATCGATTAGCGGCGGGCGGGTATATTTATGAAATTCCTGCCGGCAAACTGCATCCCGGAGAAGATCCGCTGGACTGTGCCGCGCGGGAATT
>JAICXS010000321.1 GCA_025934615.1 Nitrospiraceae bacterium | reverse complement strand
TCAAGCGCGTGGTCATCGCGGTAGGGGTGTCACGGCGAGTTTTGCAAGCAAGGAAGAAGAGCTGTGACGGTGAAGGTACGGTGATTGAGGTGGAGAAGTGAAGGCCATTGTACTGGCCAGCGGAGGACTTGATTCGACCGTCACGGCGGCAGTCGCGAAGCGGGATGGGCACGATCTGTCATTCTTGACCATTTCCTATGGCCAACGGCATTGCATCGAAGTGGAGCGAGCGGGCGAGGTGGCGCGGATGTTTGGCATTGTGAATCACCTGGTGCTCGCTCTGGACTTGCGGGCAATCGGCGGGTCAGCATTGACCTCGAATCATCCGGTGCCGAAAGACCGTTCCGAAGCTGACCGCCAGGGCGAGATTCCTTCTACGTACGTGCCGGCGAGAAACACGATTTTTCTCTCACTGGCCATCGCCTATGCCGAGACGATGGATGCCTCATTGGTGTATCTTGGAGCCAATGTTGTAGACTACTCCGGCTATCCCGACTGCCGGCCTGAGTTTTTGCGTGCATTCGAAGAGGTGGTCAGACTCGGAACTCGATCTGGAGTGGAGGGAAAGGGAATCGAAATTCGGGCGCCGTTGTTGTCCTTCTCCAAGGCAGAGATCATTCGGCTGGGAGCCTCATTAAACGTGCCGTTTCACTTGACCCATAGCTGCTATGATCCATCAATGTCCGGCGTCGCCTGTGGGCGTTGCGATAGCTGTCGGATTCGTCGTGAAGGGTTTCAGGCAGCCGGTCTGACGGATCCGATTGCGTATGCGGAGGCTGGGACGTGAAGGTATCGACAGAAGAGTTTTTTATGTATCTCACGATTGCGCTGATCGTGTTGGTGCCGGTTGCCGCCAGGCTGTACCGTTATGTGACGATGAGACAGATGAAGCGAACGCTGCATGAACAATTCGGCAAAAAGGAGTTTCATGAACAAGCGGGATCGGAAAAGAGATAAGACGGGTCGCGTGCGGCCAAGTCGAGCCGCGATAGTCTTAGCGCTTGGCAGCGCACTCTTTGCAGTGTCTCTATCCGGCACTCTAGTCGCTCAATCGGCTTCCTCGAAAGTTCCTGTAGAATTCCAGCCCGGCGAGGGGAAATTCAATAATTTCTGCGCGCGTTGCCACGGGGCGGAAGGGATCGGCACGAAGCAAGGTCCGCCGTTGGTGCACAAGATTTATGAGCCGAATCATCATGGCGATGCGGCGTTTCAGCGAGCCGCCGCGAACGGCGTGCGCGCGCATCATTGGCAATTCGGCGATATGCCGAAGATTGACGGAGTGAAGCCGGAAGACGTCGATCAGATCGTCAAGTACGTGCGTTGGCTACAGCGGCAGGCGGGCATTATGTAATGCGCTGACAAGTGCCCCTCCGATTCGTTTCCAGAACGTCGCTTTCATCCTCGCTCTTCATCGACTCGTTCCACGTTAGCCTAGTACCATCCACCGCTGTGCGGCCGGATTTCCTCATGATACTCAGCGTCGGCGTTGACCCTCCAGAGATCGTGCTGTTCGCCATCCATGAGATTTCGGACTGTTGTACCGATGTCCGTCCATATCGTTTGTGCATCGCCGCCTATGACGATCTATACGGACGGACGAACACCGGTGACTTCGAATCGCGGCTAGGCCCGATTTACAATGTAGGTTTCATCGGGACCAGAAGCAATGAAGGACAAGGGATCGGCGACAAGTGTCCCGGAGGATTCACGTCTAAGGCACACGCCGATCGCGGGTTGAGCCTTCCCTTCGCCTTCGCGTGCGGCGAATCATCATGAGTTCCTGAACAGGTCACCTGGACGATATCTTCGTGTGCCTGTTTGGTCCGTGCTCCAATCAGGCAAGACTCTCGCTCAAGACGCACGACACACGGGACCTCTCGATCCTCGGTCGTCCGACAGGTTACGGAACCAATGACGATGTGGCACAAGGTGGAGCAGTCATAGACCGCCAATGCCGATGTGCTTGAGGGCCGGACGGTCCATGATTGTCCGGCCGTGCCGGCCTCGTTGCTCTTCCACGGCACGATCATGTTCTTGACCCGGGCAGGAAATACTGTGCTCCAGTCGTCCGTCGGGAACAGCGCTATGTCAAGCGGTCTGCAGCTGGTCACAGTCGACATTGTGATCAGACTTAACACGCAGGTGGCCGCTGAGCGAATACATAGCCGTACATTAGGAGCATGGGATCGGCGAGGCGTATTCATCGGAGCACCGTAGAGACCGGGGTTGGTAAAAAGAATCAGCCGGACACTGGGTCAAACGTCGCCCGTGCGCTGACAAGTCCGTAGGACGCGAGTAAATAGCAAGAAGCGACGACATGGATGACATGGGTAGAGGTGTTCCCGCGATTTCCATGCTCTCATTTCGTTGCTCGATTCCACGTTATCCGCCTGGTTACTGTGACCATGCCGTGGAAGTAGTGGAAGTAAATGCGTCTGGTCATATGGACAAGATCGGCCGCCTCGCGCTCCGCGGTCTTGGTATTCAGGTATCTGATCTTTCCCAAGAGCATGTCATGGTGCTGACCCGGGGAGCTCCAGGCCTGTGGGCGTTGCTCTCATCGTCTATTTTGGGGTGAGTGTGAAGCGCTCAGAGGGAGTCTGAGATGGCCGAATACTCTTCCTTGATGCCGGTGCCTTGACGCTTTTCGTCTTGCCGTTTAGTCCGGCGTTGCAGCCTTACCATGGGGTTGTGATGCTCATTTCAGCCATGGCGTTGATCGGCGTCGCGAGCGATCCGCATCAATCGCCGGCACTCCGATGGTCTGCCGGAAGTATTGTCTTGACCTGCTA
The DNA here is from genome assembly GCA_025934615.1 of Nitrospiraceae bacterium. Classification (GTDB taxonomy): domain Bacteria; phylum Nitrospirota; class Nitrospiria; order Nitrospirales; family Nitrospiraceae; genus JAICXS01. The sequence continues at coordinate 968 of JAICXS010000321.1, read as the reverse complement.
TATCGAATTGCAATTAGCTCATAATGCGGACGTCGAGTTGCAAGATTACGGGCCATCTTCCATCCTGCGGTTTGTTTACAGACCACTGTCCCTATGCTAGGATCATGCCTGCGTGATTCTCTTGTTAACCATTTGATTGAGAAGGTTGATGTGGCGATCATGGATGCGTCGAGGGTTACTCGTTCTCAGCGCCGTCTTAGCCGTCTCACTCGTCTATCTGCTGGTGACGCGTACTGAGTCCGTTCCTCGTTCCGTTAACTCGGGAACGTTGGCGCATGTGGATGCCGGCATCGACCAATTCTCCTTTATGCAATCGAAAGGCGGGGCGGTGCAATGGCATGTGGAGGCACAGCAAGCCCGCATGACCGAGGCGGAACACCAAGCCATCCTGGAAGATGTACACGTGACTCTTTACGGTCAAAAAGGGTGGGAGCTCAAATTATCCGGCGACGAAGGGACCATTGACACAACGAAGAAGAATTTTACGTTGCTTCGCCGCAATGGGACGATCCCTGTCCATTTACAAAATGGCTACACGATCTACACGAATCATCTCAGTTGGGAAGAAGAGCGTCGGGAGGTGAGCACGAACGATCCCGTGACAATTATGGGACAAGGCCTGGAAATTACCGGACGGGGGCTGGTCGGTAAATTAGATTCCGAAGAGTTTACAATCGTTGACGATGTCCATGTGGAAATTACTCAGTAGCCGGGCCGGTACACTCCTTCTCCTCGGCGCGGCGGTCGCGTTTGCGGATACCGCCGACACAAAACCTCCTTCAGCCGACGAAACCCGCACCACCATTACGTCTCAACGAATGACGGTGCGAAATCAAGAGAATAAAGCCATCGTTCAAGGATTCTCTTTTAATATTGTTGAAAAAGCCGTTAAATTTATTTACGATTTTCCTCTAATTTTTATTTCAAAAAATGAGGCCCTGAATTTACTTAGTTTTGGTGAATATTAT
>JAICXS010000564.1 GCA_025934615.1 Nitrospiraceae bacterium | reverse complement strand
CTTTTCGTTTGTTCTGGGTCTTGTTCTGTTCGGCACCACGGTTCTGATCCCGCAGTTCCTGCAGACGAGTATGGGCTACACGGCGGAACGCGCCGGCATGGCATTGTCACCGGGCGGACTGGCGCTTATGGTGATGATGCCGATCGCCGGGATGGTGACATCGAAGGCCGGAGTAGATCCACGCCTACTGGTCTCGTTAGGGTTCCTTGGCATGGCATCCACGCTCCACCTCATGACCGTCATCTATCCGGGAATCGACTTCAAGACGATCGTGCTGCTACGCGTCATCCAGGTACTGCCGATGCCCTTCATCTTCATCCCGATCAGCACGCTCAATTACATTGGAGTGCCGCGGGAAAAGAACAACCAGGTGTCCGGATTGTCGAATTTCTCGCGGAACTTGGGTGGAAGTATCGGCACGTCGTTGCTCGGCACGTTCCTTGCGCGGCAGAACCAGACGCATCAAAACACCTTTGCAGCTCATACCGGCCACGGAGACTTTAACTTCCAGGCCATGCTCTCGGGATTCAAAAGCTTGTTCCAGTCCCAAGGATTCGACCCGGTGACGGCCGCGCATAAGGCGACCGCCATGGCCTACCGCATCGTCCAGAGTCAGGCGGCAGCGCTCAGCTTTAAGAACAGCTTCTGGACCATGTCGATGGTCATCATCTTCCTGGTCCCGCTGCCGTTCGTCATGCGCAGACCGCGCCCGAACGAGACTCGTCAGATGGCGGCTCATTGAGGCGGCCTTGCAAGGTTTCAGTCGCTTCGTCAACAGCTTGCAAACCGCGGCCAAGCTGTTCGCTATCATTGAGATAGAGCAAATTGGACCACTTGTGTCTCCTTTGGCCTCAGCCCTAACCCTATGAGTGTCCCTGTATCGCAGATGTGGACGGTGGCGTCCTACGTCCTGAAGCAAAGACTGGCGGGACGGAAGCGCTATCCGCTCGTGCTTATGCTCGAGCCGCTGTTCCGCTGCAATCTTGCCTGCGCGGGATGCGGGAAAATTCAGTACCCGGCCCACGTTCTGAAGCGTCAACTGACGCCGGAGGAATGCTTCCGCGCGGTGGATGAATGCGGTGCACCGGCAGTTTCAATTCCGGGCGGAGAGCCGCTCATGCATCCGCAGATCCAGGAGATTGTGGAGGGGCTGGTCGCGCGCAAGAAGTACATTTACCTCTGCACGAATGCGCTGCTGCTCAAAGAAAAGCTGCATCTCTTCAAGCCCAGCAAATACCTGAGCTTTTCTGTTCACGTGGACGGCGAGCGGGAGCACCATGACTTCTCCGTGTGCCGTGAAGGCGGCTATGACATCGCCGTTGAAGGTATCAGGGCGGCGCTCGCGGCCGGATTCCGCGTCACTACAAATACAACGCTTTTTGACGGCGCCGATCCAAATAGCGTCCGGCGATTCTTCGACGAGATGATGGAGATCGGTGTCGAGGGCATGATGCTCTCGCCCGGGTACTCCTATGACAAGGCGCCTGATCAACAACACTTTTTGGGACGGGCGCGCACTCGCCGGCTGTTCCGGGCCATCCTGTCGAACCGCAAGTCAACCTGGAAATTCAACATGTCCCCGCT
>JAICXS010000153.1 GCA_025934615.1 Nitrospiraceae bacterium | reverse complement strand
CGCCCGAAACGTCGTGCCATTGACCGAGAGGCGGACATCGTGAGCGCGAATGTCGGAGGGCTCACGGACTGAATAGGTCCACACCGGTACGGGGCAAGCTCGCTTAATTCGAGAAGCCCACGGATCATCGGCGTTCACAATCGCTCGTTTGGGGCCCGACTTCTTTCCCGTCGTCGTTAAGTTTGTAAACAAGCGCACCTTCGCTTTGAAATATTCCTCCATCGTCTTGTGATAGTCGAGGTGATCTTGCGTGAGATTAGTGAAGACGGCCATGTCATATTCACACCCACTTGTTCGTTCCATGGCCAAGGCATGTGACGAGACCTCCATCGCCACCGCATCCATTCCGGCTTCCACCATGCGCGCCAAAAGCTGCTGCAGCTCAACGGCCCCCGGGGTGGTATGCGAGGCATCGATGCGTTCGGAACCGATCTCATACGACACCGTGCCGATCAAGCCGACGTGTCGGTTCGCCGATTCAAGCAAGGCTTTAATAAGGTAGGTCGTGGTCGTCTTGCCATTGGTGCCCGTCACACCAATCATGCGCAGATGCATCGAAGGATCGTTGAGCAAACGGGCCGCCAATAGACCCAATGCCTTACGAGAGTCACGCACCGCAATCATTGGTACCGCCTGATCACTTACAACCGCCGCATCTTGCACGATGACGGCCGCCGCGCCGGCCGCCACTGCCTGGCGCACGTAGGCATGGCCGTCGACCCGCTCCCCTTTGACTGCGACGAAGACAGTTCCGGGTGTGATCTGTCGGGAGTCATCCGCCAGCGAGGCGATATGGATGCGCGCATCGCCGCGCTGTTGCGTCACTTCCCCTCGCGTTTCTAATGGAGCGATGAGCTCATCCAAGGTCATCAAAGCATGATCCTTTTTTACTCGCTAAAGACACGGCCCGCAACGGACGCCAAGGCCAGCTTGACAGGCTCTTGCGGCGACACACCAAGATGCGGCAAGACTTGCTCGGCAATCCGCCTGAACACGGGCGCCGCGACGACACCGCCCCACGCTTCACCCTTTGGCTCATCGATCACGACGACAATGGCCAACCGGGGGTCTTCTGCCGGGACATAGCCGACAAAGGATCCGACGAGCAAGCTGGACGAATAGGCTCCTGTACGTGGATCGATCTTTTGCGCGGTCCCCGTTTTTCCCGCCACGCGATACCCCGGCACCGCAGCCTTGCGTCCCGTCCCGATCGTCACCACGCCCTCTAAAACATCGGTCAGCGTGCGAGCCGTGGCGGATGAAATCGGCTGACGACGCACTTGAGGCTCGATTCGCCCCATCAAATGGCCGCCGGCATCGCGAATCTCGGATACGACATAGGGCTTCATCAACCACCCTCCATTCGCGACGGCAGAGATGGCGGTGACTAACTGTAATGGAGTGACCCCGATCTCTTGCCCCATCGCAATGGAAGCCAATGAGCGCCGGCCCCAGGCTTTGGGTTCTTTTATGAGCCCGGCCATCTCTCCCGGCAGATCGATGTCCGACTTTTCTCCAAAGCCGAAGGCTTTGATATAGCGATAGAGCCGTGCTTCTTCAAGTTGCATGGCGATTTTTGCCGCGCCAATATTACTGGACTTCTGAATGACCTCCGCAAAGGTCATCCACCCTGATTTTTCATGATCGTGAATCACGGTCCGAGCGATTTCCATACGACCATTCTCGCCGTAAATCAGCGAGTCGGGCCTCATCACTCGTTCCTCCAATGCCGCCGCGGCGACAACCACTTTCATCGTCGACCCGGGCTCATAGGCATCGGTGATAATGCGATTCCGCCATCGATCGGACGGCATCCCCGACATCGCGTTCGGATCGAATTTCGGACTGAGCGCCATCGCGAGAATTGCGCCGGTTTTCGGCTCCATGACAATGACCATGCCACCTTTTGCCCGAGCCGAAGCCACGGCTTCATCCAATTCTTTTTCGGCAACATACTGCGCAAACTCATCAATCGTTAATGTCAAATTATGACCCGGCTCCGGCGCTCGCTCACTGATTCCTTTGGGGAATACCGTTCGGCCCAATGCATCCCGCTGAAGCACGACGAACTGTTTCCCGCCGCTCAAATATTGGTCATAACGCCGCTCGAGGCCTTCGAGCCCCTGGCCATCCATGCCGGCAAATCCCAATACATGAGAGAGCAAGGCGCCATTTGGATAGAACCGTCGCCCTTCCAACACGATCCCGATGCCATCCAGCGAGAGCGCTTCGAGTTGGCGTCCCTGCTCGGGATCCAACTTCCTGGCGATCCAGACAAAATGCCGCTCTTGCTTCAATTTCCGTTCAATATCGTCGGGTCGAACGTGAAGCACGCGGGCCAGATCGTGCGCCACTCCCGCTGGATTATTGAGTGAGGTCGGAATGCCGAAAACCGACGGCACGTGCATATTGACGGCTAGAATTTTTCCCTGCCGATCCACGATCGTGCCGCGCCCCCCCTCGACAGTCACGGTCTTTTGATGCTGACGATCCGCCTTGGCCGTCAACTCGGCAGCATGCAGGACTTGCAAGAAAAACAGCCTGGCCAGAATGCCGCCGAATCCTAACACCAACAGGACAGCCGTAAAGACCCGTCGACGACGAAGAGGATCAGATGTAGTCATGGCGCCATTCGCACCGGTTCATGCTTCGCAAGCTTCAGTTCCATGGCGACAACTTGGCCCTTCATGGGCAATTCAGGCTCCAGCCGCACTAACCGCACCTGGCCCTGTTGCGGAGGCAGCATGCCGAGTTTTTCAGTCGCGGCTTTTGCAATGCGGTCCGGCGATGTGAGCGTCGAGACTTTTAAGCGCAACTCATCACGCTCGCGCTCCAAAGCAACCTTCTTCAACTTGAGTTGTTCGATGTGATATCCAACCTGGACCACTTCCACCCGCTCCCATACGTACAGAAGCAAGACAGACAATACCGCCAAGGCGGTCAATGTTTTCATGCGCACCTCCGTTGAGGGAGCCGTTCGGCAATTCTCAATTTTGCGCTACGCGAACGCGGATTGGCGGCTACTTCCCGATCCGAAGCCATCACCGGCTTTTTGGTCATTCGCAGAAGTAATGGTTCTGGGCCTTGCGAGAGGTCTCGAATAGTCTGCTTGGCGATGCGATCTTCGAGAGAATGAAAGGAAATGATACAAAGGCGTCCCCCTGGAGCCAGCATGCCGGCCGCGTCCCGAAATGCAGGCGCCAAGATATCCAGTTCACTATTCACCGCGATCCGCAATGCTTGAAACGTGCGGGTTGCAAAATGGATACGGCCATGCCGATAAGAGGCAGGAATCGCTCCCCGGATTATAGCGACGAGGTCGGCAGTGGTCCGCAGTGGCCCTCTTTCACGAGCCCGGACAACTGCGCGCGCAATCCGGCGAGCATATCGCTCTTCACCATACTGAAAGATCACGTTCGACAGTTCCGTTTCCGGCAGCCGTTCGAGCAATTGAGCGGCCGTCGTCCCACCGCTTCGATCCATGCGCATATCGAGAGGGCCTTCCGCCGTAAAGCTGAACCCGCGAGCGGTATCGTCCAATTGCACGGAAGAGATACCCAGGTCGAACACAATGCCATCGACGGCTGATACACCTGCTGTGCGCACATGCCGCTGAATGTCCACGAAGTTTCCATGAATCAACTTTAATTGCGCCGCAAAAGGTTTCAGCCTCTCACGAGTCATGCCAAGTGTTTCCTCATCGCGGTCAATTCCAATGACGATTCCTGCTGGACCGACTGCGTCGAGAATTCTGGCAACCAGCCCTCCTTGCCCAACGGTGCAGTCCACATACGTTCCACCCGTCCGGCAATGGAGTCCTGCCATGACCTCTTCGGCCAAGACCGGAACGTGGCCATACTTTGACTCGATATGGTTGACTCCATCGTCCCCCACTTTCACCCACTTTTCGCCAGAAGTATACCCGGCTCTCAGACGATGTCAACTAAAAACATTATTTTTTAATGACATAAAAGAAAAGGCAATAAATGTATCTAAAGTGGTACTTATTAGGGATTCTTTGAACTGCGGCTGAACCGTAGGAGTTGGCGGATGGATGGCAACCGTCATCCAAGTTGGATGGAGTTATTTGGATGGATTTAGAAGGACGCGGTTAATGCCGAAGTGCACCATCGAACAAGGCGCGCATCCACGGTGCTTGTAGTTATGGGTAGAGCTTGTATAGCATTCGAGGAAACGCGATGGTCTCTCTGACGTGATCCAATCCGCAGATCCAGGCGACGGCACGCTCAATACCCATCCCAAATCCTGCATGAGGTACCGACCCGTACCGCCGAAGATCCAGGTACCACTGAAACGCTTCTTCCGGCAGTTTATGTTCTTGGATGCGAGCGAGCAATTTTTCATACTCGTGAATGCGTTGACCGCCACCGATAATTTCGCCGTAGCCTTCAGGGGCTAGCACATCCATGCAGAGCGCCAAGTCAGGCTGCTGTGGATCATTTTGCATATAGAAGGCTTTGATAGGCGCTGGGTAGAGATGAACGATGGCCGGCCGATCGAATTCTTTTGAAAGGAGCGTTTCCTCATCTCCTCCAAAGTCATCTCCAAACTGGATCGGATTGCCTTTTTTCTGAAGCAGCGCCACCGCATCCGTATACGGTACGCGCGGGAACGGCGCTTTGACTTGCTCCAATTTAGTGATGTCCCGCTCAAGAACGGCCAGTTCATTTCGTCGATTCTCCAGCACTCGCTCCACGATAAATGACAGGAATTCTTCTGCCAGATTCATCATGTCGGACAATTCTGCAAACGCGACCTCCGGTTCGACCATCCAAAATTCCATCAGATGGCGGCGCGTCTTGGATTTCTCCGCGCGAAATGTAGGACCGAAGCAATAGACCTTGCCGAAGGCAGCCGCCGTGGCTTCGCTATAAAGCTGGCCACTCTGCGTGAGGTAGGCCTTCTCATCAAAGTAATCCGTTTGAAAAAGCGTGGTGGTGCCCTCGCAGGCATTCGGAGTGAAGATCGGCGTATCGACGAGCAGAAATCCGCGGTCGTCGAAAAAATTTCGACAGGCGCGAACGATTTCATGGCGAATGCGCAACACCGCATGCTGACGGCTGGAACGCAGCCACAGATGCCGATGTTCCATTAAAAAGCCCACGCTGTGCTCTTTCGGCTGGATCGGAAACGGCTCGGCGATATGCACGGACTCCAGATGTTTCACGTCCAATTCGAAACCACCTTGAGCCCTCGCATCTTGTTTTACGGTGCCGGTTAAAAGGATGGACGACTCCTGTGTCAGCGTGGCGGATTGCGCAAACGATTCTTCTCCTACGACCGCTTTACTGACCACCGCTTGGAGGTCTCCGGTTCCGTCCCGAACAATTAAAAAATGAAGTTTTCCGCTGGACCGCTTGTTCCGTAGCCAGCCGCGAATGGTTACGTCCTGACCGGCATATCGGGCGATGTCTTGGACATAGACAACAGGCGTCATGGTTGATTCTCCAGAATGCCCCTTTTTTAGGCAGAATGCAGCCTAGCGTATTCGTAGAACGCTTTCAAGAGCGCATGAATCAAGGGCTTCATTGACAATTATGGAGTCGGCTGGGACAATGATTAGAGTTTTTATCCTAGGAGCGTTATGAAACATTTCTGCGCTACTCTT
>JAICXS010000416.1 GCA_025934615.1 Nitrospiraceae bacterium | reverse complement strand
TCCGATGAGCGAGATTGCCGGGCGGATGTCGGTTCAAATCGGCGCGCACTATTTGGAGAAGTCCCAAGGCGGGGGAGGCGTGTTGTTGTCCGGCGTGGCCGGTGTTGCGCCGGCCCGCGTCGTCGTGCTTGGGGCTGGAGTAGTCGGCGCAGCCGCCGTACGGATTGCCGTGGGAATGGGTGCGCAAGTATCCGTCTTGAACTTGGACCTCCAGCGGCTCCGATATCTGGATGACTTCTATAGAGGACGTATCGTGACGCATGCCGCGCATCAAGCCTGGATCGATCGGGAAGTCGAGCAGGCGGATCTCGTCGTCGGGGCCGTCCTGGTACCCGGTGCGCGTGCCCCGCGAATAGTATCCCGGACCGTCGTCTCGCGTATGAGACCTGGATCGGTGATCGTCGATGTCTCCGTCGATCAAGGCGGTTGTATCGAGACCACCAAACCGACAACGCACTCCAATCCCGTCTATCCCGTTGATGGGATTTTGCACTATGGCGTCCCCAATATGCCGGGCATCGTGCCGCGCACATCGACTTTGGCCTTGACCAATGCGACGCTTCCCTTTATAGTCCAGCTTGCTTCGGCGGGTATCGCGCCGGCCATTCATTCCCACTATGGGTTGAGGCAAGGCGTCAACGTCATTGGTGGGCAGATTGCCTGTCGAGGCGTCGCTGAAGCACATGGATTGCGGTATCAGCCGCTAACCTGACGAAAGCAAGTCTGAGGATCGGGGCGTAGCGCAGCCTGGTAGCGCACCGCGTTCGGGACGCGGGAGTCGGAGGTTCAAATCCTCTCGCCCCGACCAATAAAAAAACGGCTAGGAGGGTTTGAAGCCGTCGAGCGCCGACCATCGAATGACTTCACCTCAGTATGTCGCATCTTGATTCAAGCCTTGTCGTCTAGTTCAGGTGTTTCAGGATGACTGTGGAACAGACACCACTGTCTTACCTGTCAGATCGTTCACGAGACGATTCCTTTCAGATTGTTCTTCCTCCATCAATCGATTCACGATAATGTGGCTGCCGAATGAATGGAGGAGTAAGGGTGTCCGAAACGTCCGCTCGAGCCCGCGTGATAATCCGTGGTCATGTGCAGGGTGTGGCGTATCGCGCATTTGCTCGCGCGGCGGCATTAAAATGCGGCGTGCGAGGTGGTGTGAGAAATCTCACGGATGGGGGTGTAGAAGCCGAAGCGGAAGGCGACAAAAGGTCCATCGAAGCGTTTGTGGAATGCTTGAGGATCGGCCCTCCACGCGCGAAGGTCCGGACATTGGATGTCGAATGGCAATCCCCGACCGGTCAGCCGGTCGATTTCCAGATCTGGTATTAATTGTTGAAGCCCGGGAGTTTACATGGGTCATGATGACGATGATGTGACCGAATCCGTCAGCACTGAGGAAGAGGACGAGGGCGAGGAGAGTGAAAAAGAACTGCTCGCAGAGTCCCCTCCTCGTACCGGACGGTATGCTCGCGAGTCCAAGGAGAGCGAGTATGAAGGACTCGATGCGGTCAAAAGTTATCTGAAGGAAATACGCAAATCCACGCTGCTGAATTTCGAACAAGAGCAGGAATTAGGTAAGCGTATTGCCGAGGGCGATTTTGCGGCACGGGAGCAAATGATCGAGTCCAACCTACGGTTAGTCGTGAGCATCGGGAAGCGCTACATGAACCGTGGGCTGCCCTTTTCCGATATTGTCGAAGAAGGCAATATCGGCTTGATCAAGGCCGTGGAGAAGTTCAACTATGCCAGGGGCTTTCGATTCAGTACCTATGCCTCATGGTGGATTCGCCAGTTCATCGAACGGGCGATCATCAATCAATCCAAAATTATCCGCCTGCCCGTCCATGTCGTGGAACGGTTGAATCGGTATCTTTCCGGCCTCGAGGAAATGGTGCAGGAATTCGGCCGTGAGCCAAAGATTCACGAAATCGGCGAACGATTGAAACTGTCGGAACGGGAAGTGACGGATCTCAAGCAACTCATCCGCACAACCTATTCCTTGGACAGTCCGATCAATGAGCGCACCGGGACCTTTTTGCGGGATATCATTGAAGACCCGGTCAGCGTGTCGCCCGCTACAACTGCGGAGGGTGTCCGCCGGCGTGAAAGCCTGATGGGCTGGATCCAAGAGCTACCCGAGAAGGAAAAAACGGTGGTGATTCTCCGGTTTGGACTGGATGGCGGCGAAGCGCATACGTTGGAGGAGATCGGACAGACGTTAGGCCTGACTCGTGAGCGCGTGCGACAGATTGAGACCGCCGCGCTGGTGAAGTTGCGGACCACCATTGAAAAAAAGACGATGACGCAAGAGGACCTTCTATGAACCGTCCCGTGACCGACTATAAAGCGTTGATTCGTGAGGTGCCGAATTTTCCAAACCCGGGCATTCTTTTTTATGACATCACGACGTTGCTGAAAGACGCTCAGGCGCTTCGCTCAATCGTGGACGAGCTGGCAGATCGCTATCGCGAGAAAGGGATTTCGAAAATCATTGGGATCGAATCGCGCGGATTTATCTTCGGCAGCGCGCTGGCGTATCGACTTGGCGTCGGGTTCATTCCGGTACGCAAACCCGGGAAACTTCCGGCAGATATTTTTGAAGTGAAGTACAACCTGGAATATGGGTCGAACTCTTTGGCGATTCACCGCGATGCTGTCGGCATCGGAGAGAATGTGCTGATCGTCGATGATCTCTTGGCCACCGGCGGCACCGCGGCCGCGACGGTCGATTTGGTTCGCCAACTGGGTGGACAGATTGTCGGTTTAGCGTTTTTGATCGAGCTGACGAGCTTACGCGGACGGGAACGGTTGAGTGGGTGTGACGTGCATTCCATGATCACGTACTAGTAGGTTCCAACCTCTTCCTCTCTTCACTTCTTCTTTTTCTTGACTATCCTTTTCCACCGGCACGGTCGATGGCTTGTCACAACCACAAACACATGCTAACAATACGCCGCCGTTTAACTTCAAGCGCGTGGTCATCGCG
>JAICXS010000437.1 GCA_025934615.1 Nitrospiraceae bacterium | reverse complement strand
GGTGCTTGGGTTTAACAGGAGCCAGTTGACATATTTTGGCTCTGGTTCGTCGGTCCATTTTCGCCATAGGCAATACCGATATAGACGGTCGCGGCTAAACACGCCTGGATAACCGGGAAGTCGGCAAGATTCGGTTTCAAAAAGAAGTGATTGGCTCAAGTGACGTGACTCCATTTCTTTCCGCTCGCGATGAGCGAGACTGTGGATTTATGCACGCCATATTCAGCAGCGATACGCTTTTGCATTCGGCCCTGGGACAAAAGGGATTTGATTCGGATGACCTGCTCAAGCTTCAGTTTCGCTTCACCGTTACGTTCGCCGCGCGCCGTATTGCCGTGGCGCTCGCGATCGGCCGCGTTTGAGATAGGCGTTCCCCATGCGATATTATCGAGCCGGTTGTTCGTTCGGTCGCCGTCGTCGTGAAGACATTCCATTCCCCCTGGGCACGGGCCGAAGAAGGATTCCAAAACGCAAGTGTGAACACCCCTTGTGAATCCCTTTCCATCACGATACAGACAGGCGTTGACGTAGCCGGTTTTCTTGTGGCGATGCGCAGACTTGCGCCGCCACTTGCTGCCGATTTGTTTTCCGTGTGTCCGTCCAGCCGATTGAAAGCATGTCCACAATTGGCCGTCGCTGCTTGCCGCATAGCCGTGAAACGCAGGCACGTGCGCGAAGCGGGCGCCTTCGATGACTGGAAACGGTGGGAGCGCGTGAGTACGCTGAGAGTCAGACACGTTGGCCTCCTTGTAGGCTGGCGTTGTTAGGGCGGCCGGAAGGTGAGAACTTCCGCGCCGCCCGTTTATTGTACAACCATTCAGTGTCGTGTCAAACATAATGCACCGTTCCTTCGCATAACGCGGCTGCGCTTGATTCGCCCAGACCCGCCATAGCGTGTATCGGTACGCGCGGCACGGCGACCAGGCACACGGCCAGCCGGGTAAGTCCGGCTTCACTTCGTGATCGGCGTCGAATAATAGAGATTGGGTCATGGTCAATTAGACTCCGCATTGCGTCGATATGCCTCTTGTCGGCGCGTCTCGATCAACTCCGCCACTTCGATCAGAACATCAACTGGCAACGCCGGTGCTGAATACATGAGATTGCGCAGCCTCGCCTCATCGCCATCGCGAGCGTCGTCAATGGCCGACGTCCAAATCTGATGCACACGGTCGTTGGTCATCGTCACTTGCCCTCCGGTGCGTTGACATATCGCGCTGGCCGGCGGAAGCTGTCCCAGTCGCAAGCAATCACCCATGAACCGCCTTTCAGTCGATCCCATGTCGCCACGCCCATGCGCTTCTCCGCTTCGTCCCGGCCTCCGATGTTCACCGTCACGATGGTCGGTCGCTGGCGGTAATATCGTGCCTCCACGACTCGATAAAGCATGGTCGCCTGATGCTGCGTAAGAGCGCCGATCGGCGGCAATGGGTCGCTAATTAGCAAAAACTGCGGTCGGCACAATCGCTCGACCAACTGCCGCTCGCTTACCTTGTCCGTGTCGATCGCATCACGAATCTCCCCGAACCAATCCGATCCGTTCACGCGCTCGCACGTGAATCCGTGCTTGCCGATGGCCTCGCGTAAAATGCCAATCGCCAGATGGTCTTTTCCGGTGCCAGAAGGACCGTAGAAAAGAATCCCTTCTCCGCCAGCGAGCCTGTCGTCGATCGTCGCAAGGTACTCACGGCAAGCTTCGATAGCGTTGACCTGTGACTGTGTGTGGGCGATGAAATTGGAGAGCGTGCAACGTCCGTAGCGGAGCGACTCCTCGGTTGCTCCTCGATCGCCGGTGGCGCCTATAAACCTGCGCCAGCTTTCGACGCGGCGATCCGCCTCCTCGCGACGTCGCCGTTCAGATTCCGCCTTGGCCTCGCGCGCTATCTCGTCCTCGGTCGCTGGCCGAAGATTGGGCAGCACGCGTGTCAACGGCCCCACCTTTGCCGGAAATCGTTCCGTGATACCAAGGTCGCTGCGGCGTCTTGCGATGGTCGCTTCGATCTCGGCCGCGTCAGACGGCGCCGAGGCCGGCGGCGGAGTGCCGCTGACCGGGGCCTGGCTCGAAGACTTTACGTTGTCGATCGACATATCCTCCCTCCAAAAGTCGTTGTGCAATCCACTCCTTGGTGCGGTTCTTTCCATGCAAAAGCTTCGACAGCGTGAACCACGGCTCACGGCAGAAGTCGCTACGACGGATCATGGTTTCCAAAGCATCGCGGTCGGCAAGGATTTCCCTCATCTCGCTCGATTTCCGACTGCTGGTCCAGTTATCCACGACGGACTTCGCCGGCTTGATTGGGTCAACGCCAGCCGGGACGAGACCTTCCTGGTGGAGACGGTTCCACCAAGAGACCCAAGAGAGCAAATCTGGGTGAAGGCCGTTTTGGGCGCTCTCTCCTCTACTCTCCTCTCGTCTAGTCTCCTCTTCTCTACTCTCCTCTATATGTAGCGCGCTGGTAGCGCGCTGGTAGTCCACGCTCTCAACCCATCCAATGTCTTGCGAGCAAAGGGTTTGGAGCGCTCTATCAAACACTTCCGCCGGGCATCCCGTCTTTAGCGAGAGTTCCTGTGACCCGAATGGACCCCGTTCGTCGGCAAGCGTTCCGCGGGTGCGGCACTTGGCGGCTATTTGGACGATCAACACCCAGGCACCGTACAGCTCAACGCCGTCTCGGCGTGCCATCAGCCTTCGGAAACCAAGACCGTCGTGCTTCAAGGGTACAGGAACCCAGCTAAGGTCTTTCACCTTACGCCCCTGCGCCAGCTCGAAATGCACATCCCAGTCTCGGACCCGGTATACGTTCATGTGGCAGGCGCCCTCGCTACCACGCTTCGCCCCCTACTAACCGCTACTTCCCATGCACGCTCG
>JAICXS010000190.1 GCA_025934615.1 Nitrospiraceae bacterium | reverse complement strand
GCGGTTTGATCAGAGTCGCGTATTATTCGGCCCTCTATGTGTCCAACGCGGACGCGCGCCAAGAAGCGACCACGAGAATAAAAGGGTTTTGGCGCGTCGTGTGCCTGAGCTGTGTATCACAGCCATTCGTACTTCCCAAACAGGGGCACTCGTAATGAGTGCTATACGGTCCGCGAGAACCGAAGACGGCCCGTCTATAACCCGTTCGCTATTGCGCCTCTCTCCGCCGATATCAGAGGTTGTTTAAGCGCCTCCCTTGAAAACATCCTCATACACGCTCAGCGTCTTCCGCGCGGTCATATCCCACGAATATCTCTTACACCATGCCTTTCCGCGCTCTATGAGCGTGCGGCGAAGCACGGAGTCCCAAAGCAATCGTTCTAAGCCATCCGCCATGGCATCGACGTCATATGGGTCCACCAACACCGCCGCATCGCCCAGCACCTCCGGCATGGCCGACACGTTACAGGCCATCACAGGTAGACCACGCGCCATCGCTTCGAGCGGGGGCAGGCCGAATCCTTCATGAAGAGATGGAAATGCAAAGACGCTGGCTTTGGCATACAGCATATCCAATGTCCGGTCGCTGACACGGCCGGGACAGACGACGTCGCGCTCCAGTCGAAGACTGGCAATGGCGCTTAACACATCACGGCGGTGATACATATCCATACCGGGAAGCACCAACTTCACCGGCGATCCTGAGCGTTGTTTCACCCGGGCGAATGCCTGAAGTAATCGCACTAGATTTTTTCTGGCATGAAACCGTCCTACATAGAGAATAAACTCGGATGCCGGCAACCATCCGATACTCTCCTGTGTCTCGCTCATGCGCTCGGCACTATCGAATGATACGTTGACCCCTTCCGGTATCACCACAATCTTGTTGTCGGCGATATGATAATGACTCAAAAGCTCCTGCTTAGTGGCATGCGTCGGGACAATGACCTTGGCCGCACACTTGATTCCTTGCGTCACGAGCCATCGGAATCGCCACCTCACCGGGACCGGGAAAAATTCCGGATGGACGTCAGGACCGACATCATGAATGGTCAACACAATGCGCTTTGTCGGACACCATGGCACCACCGCAAACGTCGCGTGTAACACATCGATCGGATGTTTCAGTACAGCGAGCGGCAGGCCGATAGGAACATAGTACCAGCGTGAATTCGAAGCCGTGGGCCTGACCGATCTGTTCGGCGTCTCGATGCCGTTCAGAGCTTGAGGTCCCCTACGCGTGGTAAAGATCTCGTACCCATTTTCCTGATCGATGCGCAACAGCCCACGGAGCAATTCCATCGCATAACGCTCCACCCCGCCGACGTTCTCGCCGATCCATTCCGATGCAAATCCGATGACCATACTTACTCCCTCGCTCGCCGTCCTGTCACTATCGCACGGCTATGCTGCTAGAGGTATCTTCGCGCTTCTTGCGATCCGGTGGCTCTCTATCACCCTATCCCCTCCTTCAGCAACGTACGGCCGGCATTGAGAAACGCCACCGCAAGCCCGGCATAACAGACGACGTAGAGAATGCCGAGTACCGGAAATGGAACCAGATCGTTTAACAGCACAATCGTGGTCGTCACACCGACGGATAACAGTAAAGGGCCTTGGATAAAGCTCATCCATTTTAACGAGACGACATAGCGGGACAGGAAGCCAAACCGTAAAAGGGCGCTCACGAGCACGGTCGACACTAACGCAATACTGGCGCCGATGACCCCGTATGGAGGGATTAAGAAAAGGTTCAGAAGGATATTGGAAGCGGCAGTAACTATGCTGACATAGAGATCGTTCTTTTGAAACCCTGCAGCTTTCAGGACCAGGGAAAACGCCACATCGGTGGTGAGAATGAGATAGGCCACCATATGTATTTTCAGGAGAAGAATCGAATCCACGAAGGCGGCCCCGTACAGGAGCAGTATGGCCGGCTGCGCGAAGCAGATCGTCCCTACGCCGATTGGAATGACAATCATAAAATAACGTTCGAACGACAACTGTAATCGATCTAGACTTTCGCCGGTCATGTGAGTCATATGCCGCGCAACTTGAGGCAACATGATGGCGAAGAAGACAATAGGAACGACTAACAAGACTTCCATTAACTTTGCGGCCGCCGAGTAAACACCGACTGCGGCCATCGTCGTCATTTTCGACAACAGGATGATATCAAAGCGTACAAAGGGAAAGACGATAAGGCTGTTTAATCCAAACGGTACGGTGATGAAGAATAAGCCGGACAATAGCTGTCGATCAAAGTGCCAGAGAATGGGTGAAGCGACACGATGGACGATGATGAGGGAGAGGAGCGCTGCGGTCACTTTTGAAGCAATGATCGCTCCGATCAGATAAAGAAGATCCGCGCCATGCAACGCACAATAGATAGCTGCCGGTACAAATAGAAGGTTTTCCGCCGCGGCAACCAACAACATATATTCCACGCGTTTATGGCCGATCAACACCGCCCGGCACGTCGCTATGGTCGATGCCGGGAAAAGAATCAAGATGGCCCATTGAAGAAGGGTCATTTGCCGGGAGGGGTATTGCGCGAGCGAAGCGGCAAGCAACATGACGCCAGACGAAATGGCCGCAATTATGATAGTGAGCATGAGACTATGGCTCACCAATCGTTGGCTCCCTTCAAGGTCCTTACCGATTTCCCGGGAAATGCATTCCGACAGGCCGAAGTTGGCGATCATTTGGAATAGCGCAGTCCATGTCAGCACGACGGCATATTCGCCAAAGACTTCTTGACCCAAGAATCGGCTTATCAGAATAACGGCGCTGGCTTGCGACACAAGCGAAATGAGTCGCTCGCCTGTGAGAAAAATCCCTTGGGCCGCTAAGGTCTTCTTCATGACGTTACCGACCAAGTCTTGTACATCGATAAATCTGAGAAGGAGAGCGCTGCGGATCAGCAGCACGGAGGACCGAAGCGAGCGGCGCGACTATACGATGGATAAGAATGAAATAATGTTCGCTGAGGCGAAGAATGCTGAACCGCAATATCGGATAGTCGCACAACGGAGCAGAACGCACAGAAAAGCCAGCAGTCCACATGGTAAAACACGACTTCATCCCATGCCGACGATGTGAGGCCCGACTGGGATAGATCGGCCTGCCTTGCTTCAGCGAGTCTCTTCAGTGCACTTTAGGCGAGACAGAAATTGGAGCTCCGCTCTTCCGCTTCGTCTTCTGTTTGTACAGAATGCACCCATCGCATACGGTCATGACCGCATCATCGATAGGGTGATTGGAAAACAATGACCGCGCGGACCGGTAGTGCTTATTGTTCCAAATGCTTCGGAGCGACTCCGTCTCCGCATTCCCGAAGTCCCATTTTTTATGGTACACCACGCAGCAGGGCGCCACGCCGCCGTCTGGGTTGATCGTCATCGCGCGGTACGGGTAGAAGCACGGCTCGTCGTACAGAAAACCGCGTGCCATACGATCGGGATGATAGCCTTGGAATTCAACATTCACCGACATCCACTGTTCGGCAAGATGCAGGTTATCGATATCGTTATAGGGTAACCCGGCTGAGATGGCCCTGAATCGTTCCACGTTTAATTCTTTGGCAATGGCCTGTGCCTGCGCAAGTTGATGCTCATTATGCTTCATGACAATAAACTGCCATTCCACAACAGGCGTACGGCTTTTGCGCTCCCGTTTACGAGTTTGCAGCCGCTTCAGTCCGGACAGGGCATTCTCGATGTTACCTTTGACACGGTAAATCTCATAGACATCCTGCGTCACGCCGTCCAATGACACCGTAAGATTTTCCAGGCCGCTCTCGATCATCCGGTCTATCATCTCATCGGTAATATTATTGAAGTGAGATGAAACGTTCGTGCCGATGTTTGCATCCGCCGTCAATCGAATCATGTCGAAGATACGAGGATGCAGAAAAGATTCTCCCCAGTTATGCAAAATCACTTCAATGCCATAGTCCTTAATCTGGTCGATGATACGACGGTAACAATCGTAATTCATCATTTTCGTCGGCCGTTCGAGCACTTGCAAGCCGGTCGGGCACAAGGGACAGCGGAGATTGCAGGCATTGCAGGGATCGATTATGTAGACATACGGCATACTGGACAGCGTGGTTTGACCGCTCCATAAAGCCCACTCCGCTTTGGCCATATTGAACAGTTTTTTAGGAGTATGATGGTGTAACACCTGCTGCAAATGGCGGACCTTCCTCGTGTACTGCGGCAACCTTCCTAATGCGATATTCTGCAATGCGCCCATGGGTCCCTCGTCGGAATAATTAAATGGTCAGTGATTCAGTCCTGCATATCGACATGCCGACTAGGAAACGAATGAACCACCGTGTTAAGTCCGGTCGTCTGCATAAACTCAGTCGATGCGGGACATCGCTGCCGTTATTTGACGATAAAGCGCCCGTTCAACTGTTGATGGTCCTGAATCGTATCCACATGGATGGGATAGATCGGAGCCGGCAGTTGATCCAATGGAAAGAATCCGAGCTCCTTTACTTCATCGTGATCGGGCGTCAACGTTCCGGACCAGGCGGTCACAACGAAAGCTACCGTGAACGTTTGAACCTCATCGCCGTTCGGATAGGTGACGCTATACTTCGGATCAGTGTAGATACCGAACGCCTCCGCATCGTGAATCGTCAACCCCGTTTCCTCGTGCACTTCTCGTTTAAGCGCATCGAGCACGGATTCTCCGACATCGACGCATCCATGCGGCAAAGCCCACGACCCGAAATGCGTTTGTTTCTCCAACAACAATTCTTTGCGGTCATTGAACAGCAACGCGCGGACACCGGGAAGTACGATTTTGGTATGCCCGATCATACCTCTGAGCTGTTTGACGTAATCCAACATGATCTATGACAGGACGACATTCAACGGCTATAGCGAAGGCCAGTACGCGCGGTAGACCTTGTCGTGCACGGCATCCGGTGGGCGGAGCGTATAGACGGCGCTTTTTGCGACGGCATAAAACACCGGTGCCAGCGTGCTGCTTAAGTCCCGGCGTTTGATATTCCGTGAAATGTTGTTGACATACACCCGGCCGCCCGATTCCAGGGCATGCTTCTGTGCGACTTCGCGAGCGCTATAGCCGGAGGCATAAAATATTTCATCCCCTTGCTCGGAATAGGTCGTGTCAATCGATTCCAATGCGGGGGCATCCTCATGACCTTGCTGC
>JAICXS010000139.1 GCA_025934615.1 Nitrospiraceae bacterium | reverse complement strand
TGCCCATCCGGGATAGACCTTCGACAGCAGGGTGGAAGACGTCTTTCATCACCCTCTGAACAAGTTCAGGCGTCACGATGGGAGCTGGGGCATAGGCGCCCATGCCACCCGTATTAGCCCCCTGATCGCCATCTCCCACGCGTTTGTGATCTTGAGCCGCGATCATCGGGACAATCGTCTTCCCGTCGGTAAATGCCATCACGGTCGCTTCTTCGCCATCGAGAAATTCTTCAATGAGCACCCGGCGCCCGGCTTGACCGAACGTGCCTTGTTCCAACATGGAGACCACCGTCTGCCGCGCCTCCTCGTACGTCATCGCGACGACCACGCCTTTCCCCTGCGCTAGCCCATCGGCTTTGACAACGATCGGAAGCGCGTGGCGATTTAGGTAGTCAAGCGCGGGCTGTAGCGCGTCGAAGCTTTGGGCTGCGGGTGTAGGAATGCGATAACGGCCCATCAGGTCCTTGGAAAAAGCCTTGCTCGATTCGACTTGCGCTGCCGTCCGCGTCGGGCCAAAAATCTTTAACTTGGCCTTCCGGAATGCGTCGACAATGCCCAGGGCCAACGGCGCTTCCGGACCCACTACTGTAAGATCGATCTGCTCGCTGATCACAAACTGCTGTAAGCCCGCAAGATCCTCCACTGCCACCGGTGCGCACATAGCCAACGCTTCGATCCCCGCATTGCCGGGCGCACAAAACAAGTGCGTTACGCGTGGACTCTGCGCAAGCTTCCAGACGATTGCATGCTCCCGTCCTCCGCTTCCGATCACGAGCACTTTCATGAACCTACCCTGTTCTTAATATAGAAGAGATCGCTCTAGCACTGATGACATCAAATGATGGCTATAATTTTTCGAGGCATGGAAGTTTTGATGAGGTCAATCGTAAGAGTATGGTGAGGCTGCTCACAATGGCCGTTCAGCGCAGCCGAAGGACACACTGGAGGCGTATCCGCTGCGGTACGTTGAGGATGTGTACGAACCGAGAACGCAGCTGACAGTCATTTTCAGCAGCCTATCATATTAATGGCGGAAGTGACGCATGCCGGTGAGGATCATCGCCATTTGATGCTCATCGGCGGCTTTAATGACTTCTTGATCGCGAATGGAGCCGCCGGGTTGAATGACCGCTGTAATTCCCGCCTGCGCGGCGGCATCGAGACCATCGCGGAAGGGAAAGAAAGCATCGGAGGCCATGACGCAACCCTTCACCGGTAACACGGCTTTCATGCCGGCCAACTTCACGGAATCCACCCGGCTCATCTGCCCGGCGCCGATGCCTACTGTCTGACCGGGACGCGCATACACGATCGCATTGGACTTTACATGCTTGCACACCTTCCAGGCAAACGCGCAGGCGGCATACTCGTCTTCCGTAGGTTGACGAGCTGTCGGAACGTGCAGCGCCTTAACATCTTTAAGCTCGCCAAGATCGCGGTCTTGAACAATGAGACCTCCGACTAACTTTTTGAGATCCAGGCCGTCTCGCATATCTGCATTCAAAGGCCCGACATCGAGCAAACGCAAATCCTTCTTTCGCTTCAGCTCTGCAAGCGCATCGGCAGCGTATCCGGGCGCCACGACGACTTCGACAAACGTTGACGTAATCTCCTTGGCGGCCGGAAGGTCCACCGGCCGGTTAAAGGCAATGACACCGCCGAACGCCGAAACGGGATCCGTTTCGCGGGCCTTGACATACGCTTCGACAGGTGTTGTTCCGAGCGCGACGCCGCACGGATTGTTGTGCTTCATGATCACGACGGCAGTCTCCGAAAATTCCTTCACCGACTCGAGCGCTGAATTGGCATCAAGGTAGTTGTTGTACGACATCGCTTTGCCATGCAGCATCGCCGCCCGAGACACGGAAGTCTCGCGCGCGTTCAGCTCGCGGTAAAACGCGCCTTGCTGGTGTGGATTCTCTCCGTACCGCAACGTCTCGACTCGTTCAAATTGCAGCGTCAAGATCGGCGGAAATTTGCTCTCCTGGCTTTTATTGCTCTGCGTGTGCTGTTCCAGATATCCCGCAATAAGGCTATCGTAACGCGCGGTATGCTGAAACACTTTCATCGCAAGGTCCCGGCGGAATGAGACGGGCATGGTAGATCCAGCCTTCAAGGCATCGAGGGCGCGTGTATAATCGCTCGGATCGACGATCACGAGCACATCCTCATGATTTTTGGCGGCAGACCGCAACATCGACGGACCGCCGATGTCGATATTCTCGATCGCCTCTTCAAACGCACAATGTGGCTTTGAGATCGTGGCTTCGAAGGGATAGAGATTGACGACGACGACATCGATCGGTCCAATGCCCTGTTGCTGCATCTCGGCGACGTGTTTCGGCAGATTGCGGCGGCCCAGCAGTCCGCCATGGATTTTGGGATGCAGCGTTTTGACCCGGCCATCCAAGATTTCCGGCGAGCCCGTATAAGCTGCAACATCGGTGACCGGCACACCGGCCTCTCGCAATACTTTGGCCGTTCCGCCTGTCGAAAGGATTTCCGCGCCGAGGGCAACAAGCCCTTTAGCCATCTCCACGACACCCGTTTTGTCCGACACACTGATCAACGCCCGCTTCACGCCAGCCATGTTCAGTCCCTCAAGGGTAAGAAAGGTCAATCGTCACTAGTCATTCGTCATTGTTCGCGCAGAATATCAGATGCCCTGAATCAGTTCAAGAATAAGCTCAACAGATAGTTGATGCGGACAGTTTAGAAGTGGTTGGTACAGGGAGAAGGTGGCTAGGCGACCGGCGTTGTGTCCGGTGAAGAAGATAAGCGAAAGGTTTTACGCCATGCAGGCACTCGGTCGTCCATATGACAGGCAACTAAATATTCGGTAGAAATTTGTGTCCCGATTCCACCCGTCATCGATGGATCGCTCTCTTCATCGAACAAATTGGCAACATGGACCGCAGCGAGGACCCGTACATGGTCTTGCTGATTCAAGCGAGGCTCATGGTGAAAGGCGACCGCTTCAACAATCACTTCGTGCAGTCCCCAGATGCCAAGCAGATAGGCCCCGACATCGGCGTGCGTCGCGCCGAACACCTCTCGTTCGGCGGACGTGATCCCTTGCCCGTCCTCTTTGATCAGGCGAAACACTTCCCGATATCGGTCGGGGAAATTCGTGTTGAGCACGAGCAGCCCAATATCATGGAGAAGACCCGCCATAAACGCATGTTCCACGGCCAACGATCCGGCGACTTCCAATTGAGCAATCGCACGTGCACCGACGGCGGTCGTCAGGCCATGTTTCCATAATTGCTCGAGTGCAACAGGAAATGGCCCCGCCTGAGTACATTGCTCAAACAGCTTGACGGACAGAACCAACCCTTTGACGCGGTCGAACCCTAACAATGAGAGCGCGTGAGCGGGACTGGAAATCGTTCGTCGAAGACCAAAGTAGGCCGAGTTCACGACTTGTAGTATTTTGGACAGCATCGCCATGTCTTTGGCTATGATACCCGCCGCCGTGTTGATGGAAGCATGCGGCGATTGCATGGAGGCCTCGAGTTCTTGATAAATCGTTGGAATGCTGGGCAGTGCCTTGATGTTCGACACGAGCTGCCGGAGAGCTGTGCTGGACAACCGGCCTTGTAGTTCGTACGCCCGTGAGAGCATTGTTTTCAGCGTCGCTAGCGTCAGCGGTTTCGGCAGATACTGATGCGCGACTTCAAGGGATTGGACAATGGTATTCGGATGCGCGCATCCGGAGCACGCGATGCGAATGGTGTGCGGATACCGGTTCTTGATATCGGTCAGGAAATGGATTCCGCCCATGCCGGGCAAATGGATGTCGGCCAAGACAAGATCGACCGGCGACCGTGCCAGCGCCTCCAAGGCTTCTTCGCCGCTGTTGACAAATGTCATGTCCCATTCATCGCGCAGTTCCGACAGGATTCCCTCTAAGACATCAAGCAGCATGACATCGCCGTCGACGACCAGCAGTGTTTTCTTATACATGTCCGGCATGAAATACGTCAGTTCTGTTGGTAGTACCCTCTTTGTATCGGATCGGCTGTATGTAGACTTGAACCGGCGCACGTCTATAAACATGCGCAAGAGTTGTCATTTCGTGACACTGGGCACGCGGTGATGCTCCTTACTTCACCACATTGACTTCCCCTCCCCGTCCGATTACAATCCGCCCCGAGGTTTCCACTTGCCGTCCCAGCCATTCGTTCATCTTCACCTCCACACCCAGTACAGCCTGCTCGATGGGGCGAATCAAATTGAGCCGCTCGTCCAGCAGGTGAAAGACTTCGGCATGCCCGCCGTGGCCATGACCGACCATGGCAATCTGTTCGGGGCCGTGGAGTTTTACCAAAAAGCGCTGGCCGGCGGAGTCAAGCCGATCATAGGCTGTGAAGCCTACATGGCGCCCGGCAATCGCAAGAATCGTGAAGGCGGGCTCGCGCATAACGACTATTATCATCTCATCCTCCTGGCCACCAATCTCACCGGCTATCAAAATCTTATCAAGCTGGTCAGCAAAGCCTACCTTGAAGGCTTCTATTACAAGCCGCGCATGGATAAGGAACTGCTCCAACAGCACCATGAAGGCTTGATTGCCCTATCCGGCTGTCTGAGCGGAGAGATTCCCTGGTTGATCGGCCAAAAAGATATGGACAGCGCGATGCGCGCGGCCGGGGAGTTTGTCGAGATTTTCGGAAAAGACCGGTACTACCTGGAAGTACAAGCCAATGGGCTCGAGCATCAGCGTATTGCCAATACCGGTCTGATGGAAATTCACAAAAAACTTGGCATCCCGCTCGTCGGCACGAACGATTGTCACTATCTCAAGAAGGACGATGCTCGGCCGCACGATGTGATGCTCTGCCTGCAAACCGGCAAAACGTTGAACGATACGAACCGGCTGAAATTCGACACGGATCAACTGTATGTGAAATCGTGCGAGGAAATGGACGCGGCCTTTGTGGAATTTCCGAATGCCGTCTTGAATACCTGCCGCGTGGCCGATCAATGCGATCTCAAGTTAGCGTTCAACAAGACCTACTTGCCGCAATACCAGGTTCCCGAAAGCTATACGCGTGAATCATATCTCGAAGAATTGGCCATGAAGGGACTGACCGCCCGCTTGCGGGAGCGGCCAAGTTCTATTCCCGAAACGATCTATCAGCTCAGGTTGAAGGAAGAGCTCGCCGTCATTCAAACGATGGGCTATGCCGGATATTTTCTGATCGTTTGGGACATTATTAAGTTTGCCCGCTCGCGCGGCATCCCGGTAGGCCCCGGCCGAGGATCGGCTGCCGGCAGCCTAATGGCCTATGCGCTCCGCATCACTGACCTCGATCCGCTCGTCTATGGCCTGCTGTTCGAGCGGTTTCTCAATCCCGAGCGGATTTCGCTGCCCGATATCGATATGGATTTTTGCATGGATCGCCGGGGCGAAGTCATCAATTATGTGATCGACAAGTATGGCAACGATCACGTTTGCCAGATCATCACATTCGGCACGCTCGGGGCCAAGGCGGCGATTCGCGACGTCGGCCGTGTGATGGAAATCCCGTATGCCGAAGTGGACAAGGTCGCCAAGCTTGTTCCGAACCAGCTCAACATTACGTTGGAAGGCGCACTGGACCAGGAACCTCGCCTGAAGGAATTGGTCGAGACAGATCCACGGATCAACGAGCTCATGACGGTAGCGCGGTCACTTGAAGGGCTTGCTCGCCACGCGTCCACCCATGCGGCCGGCGTCGTGATTTCTCAGGAGCCGCTCACGGATCACGTGCCCCTCTATAAGGGTGCCAACGACGAAATCGTGACCCAATACTCGATGACCGATGTGGAAAAAATCGGCCTCGTCAAATTCGACT
>JAICXS010000159.1 GCA_025934615.1 Nitrospiraceae bacterium | reverse complement strand
ACGCGTGTCGACCAGAAATTACTGACTGTGCTGGATCTGGTCGAAGTGAACAGTGACCAGCAGGATAGAGGCGTGCAATCGTCGGTCGTCTTCGACCGCAACACCGCCTCACGACTGGGCATTACTCCGCAGCTCATCGACGACACCCTGTATGACGCGTTCGGGCAGCGGCAGGTGTCGATCATGTACACGCCCTTGAATCAATATCATGTCGTAATGGGGGTCGCGCAGCAGTATTGGCAACACCCTGGCACCCTCCACGATATCTATGTCCGCTCGACACTGGGCACGCAAGTGCCCCTGAGCGCGGTCGCCCATTACGAAACGACCGCGACCTCGCTTGCCGTCAACCACCAGGGGCAATTCCCGGGCGTCACCTTCTCGTTTAACTTGGCGCCGGGCATGGCGCTGGGAGACGCCGTGCGGGGGATTGAAACGGCGATGCAGCAGATCGGTCTCCCGGGAGATATCCGAGGCAGTCTGCAAGGGACTGCCAAGGCGTTTCGAGAGTCGCTGTCCAACCAACCGCTGCTGATTCTGGCAGCGCTGGTGACCGTCTACATTGTGCTCGGCATTCTCTACGAGAGTTACATTCACCCCATCACCATTTTGTCTACGCTGCCCTCGGCTGGCGTCGGCGCACTGCTCGCATTGCTGTTGTTCAAAATCGAGTTGAGCACGATCGCGCTGATCGGCATCTTTCTGCTGATCGGGATCGTCAAGAAGAACGCCATTATGATGATCGATTTTGCGCTGCAGGCCGAACGCACGGAGGGGAAGAATTCCGCCGACGCGATTTACGAAGCCTGCGTGATGCGATTCAGACCGATCATGATGACAACCATGGCGGCGCTCTTAGGCGCACTGCCGTTGGCCTTGGGTACCGGCGTCGGCTCGGAACTTCGCCGGCCATTGGGCATCGCGATCGTCGGCGGACTCCTCGTCAGCCAGTTGCTCACCCTGTACACGACCCCCGTCGTGTATCTCTATCTCGACCGCTTCAGACTGTGGTTTGGCCGAGTGCGTGACATGCGCCGTCACCGGATCGCGAAGACCGCCGAGACACATAGATCTATATAGCCTCACAAGATAGTCCCACCTGCTCGTTGCTTCCATTCCCTTTGCGTTCGATTTTCCTTCACGTCAATCCACGCCATGAGATCTCGTGGCCTGCAGCAAACAAAATAATGTCGGATGGCACGGGACACCATTTTCTCCGCTGGCCTATATAGGGCGGTCTTCTGTCCTGCTAATGTGACGCGATATCCATGAGTTCCATACGACCAGGTGGAGGGTCCGCAACATGGTCAAGGCATACAAGACGATGAGTGACGCGATGCAGAACCTAAAGCAGCGAGGCTTTACGGCCAATTTCGAGTTTCTGAACAATAGTTTTCGGACTCTCGATAGCGGGAAAACTTTCTCGCCGGACCAGCTCACTATTGTTGAGCATCATCGATTCGAAGGCGTGAGCGATCCGGATGACCTATCCGTCCTCTATGCCATCGAGGCCAATGACGGCACACGAGGCACCGTGGCTGACGCCTTCGGGCCGTACGCGAATCCCGAGCTCGGCGCCTTTTTGAAAACGGTGAAGATGAGGGAAGATATTTAGCATCGGAAGCGAAGATAGGATGCCTATCGATTATGGGGCGATGAAGAACGCGACAACGCCTCCCGCAACGATTGCGGAGAAAAACGCCCACCATAATCCTCGATCGGAACATGCCTGCTGTATGTCGTGTCGGTACATGACAGCCTCCTATTACTGTTCCATACGATAAGGAAAGATTGCAGTAAGCACTATTCCTCTTCGGATGTAGGACGGTTGTCGCCACTTCTATCCGGCGGCCCTTCTGGGTGGCTGAAACGTGCGAGGCGCGACTTCAGTCCTATGACCAAAGCCGGATTGCGCTCCGCCTGCGTTTGCCCGATCATGGCATCACTGTAACGGTCTCGAATGGAGCGTTGGAGGTTTTTGCCCATGCAACGACACCGATTCATGACATATCTACCGTTGGTCGCGGCGCTGACCTTGTATGCATGGACCGGAATCATGGCGTCTGGACTCTGTGTTCTACTGCCGGCCTTTGCAGAATCGAACGCTCTTCCTGCCGAACAAGCGGCACCCGATCAAGCCCAAGCCATGGCCGAGGCGCTCCAAGGCAAGGCGTATCAGGACGGCGCGTCGGTCCCGCAGGACTATGCGGAGGCGGCACGACTCTATCGACGCTCGGCATCCAAAGGTTTGGCGTTAGGGCAATACTATCTCGGCTTTCTCTATGTAGCGGGGCTCGGCATACACCAGGATTATGTTGAAGCGGCGCGCTGGCTTCGTGCGGCCGGCGAGCAAGGCGATGCGGACGCGCAAGTTCTCCTTGGCGTGTTGTATTACAATGGGCAAGGCGTAGACCGAAATTATGAGCAGGCGCTCCACTGGTTTCGTCTGGCGGCCGCACAAGGACGGCCACACGCCCAGTACAGCTTGGGCATAATGTATTCGATGGCGCAAGGCGTACCCGCCAATGATACAACCGCGGTCTCCTGGTACCAGGCAGCCGCCGCACAGCGCCATCCGGCGGCGTCACACAATCTTGGGCTCAAATTGTTTCAAGGCCGTGGGGTTGAGAAAGACGCTGAAGCGGCAGTCCGCCTGTTTCGCCAGTCTGCAGAATTAGGTTTAGCAGAATCTCAATATGTGCTCGGTCATCTCTACCTCACAGGGGAAGCAATCGGCGTGAATCTCGCTGAAGCGCTGCACTGGTCGCGTCTTGCCGCCACGCAAGGTCACTCCGGCGGACAAGTGAGCCTTGGGCTCATGTACGCGCGAGGCGAGGGGGTCACCCAGGACGGGAGAGAAGCGGTGCGTTGGTTTCGTGCTGCAGCGGAACAGGGCGACCCTCGAGGGGAGCTGAACCTCGCGATGGCTCACTGGATGGGGCTTGGAATCCCGCGCGATGTTATTGAAGCCTATTTATGGGCCACGCTATCCGCCGCAAAGGGCAACGAGGAAGGCAAGGAACTGCAAGCCGCTATTCGGCAGGAAATGACCGCAGCTCAAATTTCGAAAGCGCAGCGATTAGTGCGACACGTGCAGGGCAAAACGGTCAGCACCTTGCAGAAAGCGAAGCAACGTCCCTAGTTGGTGATCCCTCTTGCGCTCCTAATTCACTCGTTATTCAACAACTCTCCTCGCGATTACCTCGCCGGCCACCTCAACGCTCCATGTTCAGATCGAGACGCGGCCTGCTTTCATGGTCCTGGTTAGGAATAATCGTTCTCAATGACCTGGTACGTGGCCGCCGACGTTATCGCTTGAATAGAGACTCGGCCATGCCGGATGGAACCCATAGTTGTTTCCTATTTGCCGATTCTTGTATACACACATGGTGACACCTTCCCTTACCTTAGGATTCAATCCTCAGTTCCGTCTCGGCCTTATTAGCCTGATCCTGATAGGGATTACCGTATTGACTCCCCGGCCTGTTACAGCCGAGGCCCCTCAGCCGTTGGCCGAATTGGCCGGTCATCTTTCGGCTATTGCCACACTCGGCCGAGCCTCGCCCACCATATCGATTCCCGCCGGTTGGTTCTCGATGGGCACGAATCGTATCGACGACGATCCGTACGGGTTAGGGACGCAATTCGACAATACCGAATTGCCGCAACGGCAAGTTTGGCTGGACGCCTTTGCAATCGATCGGGATGAAGTCAGCATCGGCGAATACCTCGCCCTGCTCCAACAGCGGCACCGACAGTCGCCTGACCAACTGAGCCGGTTGATCTGGCACATCATCACCGTACATTTCATGCCGGATCAGGTGATCGCAAGCTGGCCCGTCCTCTATGTGACGTGGTCTGAGGCGAGTGAATTTTGCCGCGCGCACGGCAAACGATTACCGACAGAGGCAGAGTGGGAAAAGGCCGCACGCGGAAACGACGGCAATTTGTTTCCCTGGGGCCAGACGGCGCCCGCGCCCGGATTAGCCGTGTTCGGCCAGTACCATGTGCATGAGATTCCGCTTGTTGCTGCAGTCAATAGCGGAGAAGAAGGGCAAAGCCCATTCGGCGTGCGTCACATGGCAGGCAATGTGGCGGAATGGGTACAGGATTGGTTTGGATTCGATTACTATTCCATCATGCCGGAGCGAAACCCGAAAGGTCCGAACACCGGCCGCTACAAGAGCGTCCGCGGCGGCTCATGGAAAAGCCATCCTAATCTCTTGCGCACGCCCAGCCGGAACGGCGCCGTGCCCGACCAACGCTCCGCCACCATCGGCTTTCGTTGCGCGCAATCGAACCAATAATTTGTTTTTGTCGGTTCATGTGTTTGCATTGGAAGAATCGAAACAGGTCGTCCTATTTGTCTGTTATTACCGTTGTAAGCCGGCGGGGAGCATATCCCAACTCCAAAGCGGTTCATAGGATTGCATGACGCCTCCTGTGAACGTCGCTCGAACATCCGTATGGGGCCAAAGCATCCCTCTTCGATGGTCAGCCTTCCAGCTTTGCGTCCATTGTGATGGTGGTGTTGAATAACCGCGAAATCGGGCAGCCGGTTTTAGCGGCTCCCGTAGCCTTCTCCCAAGCCGCCACACTCGCTTTCGGAACCTTGCCCGTTACCTCAAGATGAATCTGTGTGATTGTCCAACCGGCCTCGAGTTTCTCAAAAGTCACCGATGCCTTGGTCTCTAACTTTTCCGGAATCAGTCCGGCCTCACCCAACTGGGCGGAGAGCGCCATCGTAAAACATCCCGCATGAGCAGCGGCGACTAATTCTTCCGGATTCGTGCCTTTGCCGTTCTCGAACCGCGTGGTAAATGAATATTGCGTATGCGACAAGACTCCGCTTTCCGTAGAAACCGTCCCCTTTCCGGCTTTCAAGTCACCCTGCCATACTGCCGATGCTGCCCGCTTCATAGTTCCTCCCTATGCCACATCCTGAAATCTGGATGGCTGGACCTTGCGTGGTATGCCGCTGATCAACAAGGCCGCGCTCATGAGCCGATTATCGTACGTGCACTTCGATTTTGCCAATCGCGCCTAGTCAACCGTTGTTCGACAAGTACCATTTCTTAATGCTTGTCTTCCTTGTGCTCGGTGCGATGAAGATCGATAACCGTACCGGCCTCATTCAATTCGACCGTCACTAACGTGCCTTCCTCGATCCCGCCCGTCTTGATTTCCTGACGCTCCAGTGGAAAGAGCTTCTCGCCCTGGGGCGTGATCAGCTTGATTTGATTTTTCATGAGGCCGACATAGGCCAGTTTACCGGTGACAAACTTATGAGTGCCCTCATGGCCTTTCGGGTGGTGATCGATGATGGCGTTGTTCTCGTTGAGCACGAGCGTCACTTCATCCCCGACCTTGGGAACCGCATGCCCATGCCGTTCGGCAATCTTCGGACTGAGCGACATGGATGACCCATCCGGTAATTTTACGGTCAGCAGTCCGGACTTCTCACCTGTGATGACCCCAGTGACCTCCCGATGACCTTGGCTTGGGCCACTGCTTTCCGCCTTCACCCCAACCGGGGCGATCACGACCGTCGCGATGAACAGAGACAAGACGCTATT
>JAICXS010000027.1 GCA_025934615.1 Nitrospiraceae bacterium | reverse complement strand
GTCGAATGGATTCGGCGGCATTATCTGCGCATCTTATCGTGGGCATTGGATCGCCACACCGCCGTAATTCTGTTCGCCGTCGTCTTACTCGTGGGATCGCTGGGGTTGTGGTTCATGCTGGGCGGGGAATTCATGCCGCCTCTCGAAGAAGGCAATATTTGGCTGAGGGCTACGATGCCCATCGGGATTTCCTTCGAAGAAGCGAGTCGCCTGGTCGTGGATATGCGAACCGTCTTCAGGAAGTATCCCGAGTCCCGCACGGTGGTCTCACAACTCGGACGCCCCGACGACGGCACCGATCCGACCAGTTTCTTTAATGCCGAATTCCTCGTCGATCTCAAGCCGACGAAAGAGTGGCGCCCGGAGATTCATAACAAGACAGAACTCATCGGACAAATCGAAAAGGAGTTGAGCAAAACATTCCCAGGGGTCACACTGAACTTCTCGCAAATGATTCAAGATAACGTCGAAGAAGCTATGACAGGGGTCAAAGGGGAAAATTCCGTGAAGGTATTCGGCCCGGATCTTACTATCCTCGAAGACAAGGCCAATCAGATCAAGGCCATCATGGACGATGTCGTAGGCGTGAAAGACCTCGGCGTCCTGCGAAGCTTGGGTCAGCCCAATCTGCTCATAGAAGTGGATCGCTCCGCCACAGCGCGCTACGGAATCGAGGTCGATGACGTCAACGCCGTCGTCCAGGCGGCGGTCGGCGGCCAAAGCGTGACGCAAGTCTTCGAGGGAGAAAAATGGTTCGACTTGGTCGTGCGATTTCTTCCCGAGTTCCGGAAGACGGCCGAGCGCATCGGTGATATCCAGGTCATTACGCCGGGGAAGTCACGGATTCCCCTGAAGCAATTGGCCACCATCAAAGAATCCGTCGGCCCCTTCATGATCTATCGAGAAAACAATCAGCGTTATGTCCCTGTGAAGTTCAGTGTGCGAGGAAGAGATCTGGAGCGAACGGTCAAGGAAGCCGAGAAGCGCATTCGCCAGCAGGTCGAATTGCCTAAAGGTTATCGACTCGAGTGGCACGGAGAATATAGTCAACTTCAGGCTGAGAAGCATCGTCTCGCCACGATCGTCCCGTTGAGCCTCTTTGCCATTCTGCTCATCGTGTCCTATGCGTTGCAATCCCTGCGGGACGGTTTACTCGTGCTCGCCGCCGTCCCGTTTGCCCTGGTCGGAGGGATTATTGCCCTATTCGTCACCGGCACTCATTTCAGCATTTCCGCGGCAGTAGGATTTCTCTCGGTGTTCGGTGTGGCGATTCAAGGGGCGCTGGTCGATATTTCTCGCCTGCACGAATATTTTGACAAAGGCTTCGATCTGAAAACCGCCATTTTGAAAAATGCCGAAGTCCGCATGCGTCCGGTCATGATGACGACGCTCTCCGCCGCGATTGGACTCATTCCCGCGTCGGTGGCGACCGGAATTGGCGCGCAATCGCAGCAACCGCTCGCCCGCGTGGTCGTGGGCGGAATGTTGAGTTCCGTGACCCTCATTCTCATCGTCCTTCCGGTGCTCTATCAATGGGCGCATCGGCGGGACCATCGATCAACGACACATCGGGCAGCGCATGGCACTATGGAATCCTAAATCGTTACTGGCCGCCTGCTCTCTTTCTCTGCTCATCTCCGGATGCGGCAAAGCCGATGAGAGCGGGGCGGTCCCTCCGCAAACGGCTACGAATTCAGATCCGAATGTGGTTCACGTGAGTCATGAAGCCCAGTCAGAACTGCTTGTGGAGCCGATCCGCCATAAGCCTGTGACACAAGAAATCGTCGTACAAGGCCGAATCCAATACGGGATGGATGGGTTTGTGAAGCTGTCGTCGCCCCTCTCCGGAGTGGTTAAAACCGTGCGCGGACGCTTAGGCGAAGCCGTCCGCGCCAACCAGCCGTTGCTGACCATTCAAAGCGCCGACATCGGAACTGCGTATTCCGATTTCGCGAAGGCGGAATCCGATTGGCAGTTGGCGCAACGATCGTTTCAGCTTGCCTCGGACCTCTATCAGGTCAAAGCCATTCCACAGAAGGAGTTCGAACAGGCTGAGAACGATTTCATGAAGACCCAGGCTGAGTATCAACGGGCGAGGGGGCGTTTGCGAGTGTTGAAGATCTCCGAACGCGAGTTGGACAAACCGCCGGACCAACGCAAGCTCACGGCCCGATTTGACGTGAAGGCGCCCCTCGATGGGATTATCGTCGAAAAATCGGTGACCGTCGGCCAACTCGTCGAACCGGAAACGACGCTCTATACCATTGCCAACCCGGATATGTTGCAAGCCGTCGGCGAAATGTATGAACGCGATCTGCGGCTGGTCAGGCCCGGCATGGCGGCGTCCGTACGCATCGAATCATTTCCGGCTCAGCCCTTTCCTGCCATCATTGCCTATATCGGCGATGTGGTCGATGCCGAGACACGAACGATCAAAATTCGTTGTGATGTCGAAAACCTTGAACATAAACTGAAGGCCGACATGTTCGTCCGTATTCACATCGACGTGTCGGAACAGACGCAGGCGTTGGCACTCCCTCAATCGGCCCTTATTCGAATGGCAGATAAAACGTTTATCTTCGTCCAGCACAATCCCGAAGAATATGAACGCCGCGAAGTTGTCACAGGCCCCATCCTGGGAGAACAGATCGAAATACAGGGCGGCGTCCGAAGCGGGGAGCGAGTGGTGGTCAAAGGCGGCTTGCTGCTCCAAGGCGAACTGGACAAGCAAGGGTCCTAAACACGCTCCTACGCTCTGCTGTAGTAATCATCGCTCAAGCCAATGCTGGAGTCGATTCGAGCGCGGCAGCACAAACCAGGGGATGACAAACGCCATGAACAATACCAGCGTGCTGATCAAACCTATCAATGGACTGAGTAATACCATTCTCGCAATGACATACCAATCGACACAGATGGCGGTCATCAAGGGAAACATGCTCCAGAGCAGGAACCGTGACGACAGCACGACAAAACGTTGCGAGAGGGCCTGATGCTTCAGTTGCCGATGATAGGCCGCCGGGGTCATGACCAAGGCTACTGCAACGGCGACCAGTACGACGGCGAAAAGATGAAGCCGCTGCTCGTACGGTTCCAGCCGTTCCCAAAACCCCTGATTGAAGACCGCAATCAACTGAAAACCGAAGAGGGCCTGAATGCCGGGCAACACCATCCGACACTCTTCGAGAAGATGGGTCACGACATCGGAGAGTGATTCTTGCGACTGCGTTATCTCATCGTTTCTCATGGTGCAGGTTCCATTCGTGGCATGATGAGGACGATTCCTTCATTTTCGTCTCAACTGAGCCACTCGTGTGACGGATACACGAGTAATCACGCGTAGGTAATTAGGACATGACTAGGAAGGGGCGTGATGGGGAATAAAGTTTGCACGGGTATGGCTGCAGCACACTGCTCTCTTGCTGGAGGTGCAGCATGGAACTTCGAAGCTGGACGGATCTGTTCAATGGGTTTGCCAGACAGTCTGCGGCTGCCGTGGGGTCTCCATGGGTTTTTCTTTTCGCCATTGCCGTCGTGGCTGGGTGGGCTCTTGCAGGCGCCATGTTTGATTACTCGAATACGTGGCAGCTTGTGATCAACACCGGCACGACCGTCGTCACGTTTCTCATCGTCTTTCTGATTCAGAACACACAGAACCGCGATGCCAAGGCGATTCACCTCAAGCTGGACGAACTGATCCATAAGATCAAAGGAGCCCGCAACACCCTTATTGCCTTGGAAACGTGCACCGACGAGGAGTTGGAGCAACTGCAACAGCAATTCGAAAAATTGAAACGCCCCCAGCCCGCCGCAAAGGATAAAACGGAACGGCCGATCGATTGCCCATCTGAACAAGAAGCCGTGAGATGAACCGCTCATCGCACAGCATGGCCGATGCTGTGCAGGAGCCACAGGGCCCCGGCCACGACGCCGGCGAAGAGACCTATAATGCCCGCAAAGAGTCCGACCACAAACGCCCAATCCCAGAACGTCGACGCGTGCCCCATCGCCGCTGCGTGACGTTCCAGCAAAGCAACATTCCTGACGTTGCTTTGGAACCAAAGAGAAAAGAGATCGCCGAAGAGAGGAACCGAGCCGATCACACCATTGAGGGCAATGTTGACACTCATGCGAATCAGCACAATCTTCGGAACCTGTAATTGGGCGGCGAGGAACAAGATCATCGAACCGGCGAGACTCGCCACCGCATCGCCGAAGCCGGGAATCAAGCCGATCAAGGGATCGAGACCGATGCGAAAATCGGTGCCGGGCAGAGGAATACTGCGGTCCAGAACCTGTGCGAGGAGACGAGCGAATGTCAGATAGGTCTGCCGCGTCATATGAAGGTCCGTCTTGCTCTACGATACCACGGCAGACAGGGAGGCTACCGGCCGGCCTTCTTCTAAGAGCCGTATCGCTCCTTTGACGTAGACAGAGACCGCTCAAAAGAGGTACGAGTGTGGGGACATATAGGATGTCGATTCGGGCGGATGGCAATACAATTCAACGTCATGACGGATTGATATGAGAACCCCATCGCTCTACCTGAGATATGCGCTGTCAACTCTCTGGGTATGCCTGTGGCTCTGTGGGTCCCTCACAGCATCAGCCCAGATGGGCGCTAACGGCATTCTCTATGGCGAAGGCAAACGGGATACGCTTCGCGATCTCACCGGCGTGGAAGTCGTTGTCGAATCGTTAGACATCGATGGACTCTCCGGGGGCCTTCTGAAAACCGACCTAGAGGCCCAACTAGAGCAAGCCGGCATCCGGGTGCTGCGGGACAAAGAGCGGCTGAATCAACCGGGCTATCCGTATCTGTACATACAATTGAGCCTGCTGCATACCGATGCGTTTCATACCTACTCGTTGGAAATTAGCCTCAATCAGACCGTGACGCTGACTCGATATCCCTCGATTTCGGTGTTTGCTCCGACGTGGC
Organism: Nitrospiraceae bacterium; assembly: GCA_025934615.1. Taxonomy (GTDB): domain Bacteria; phylum Nitrospirota; class Nitrospiria; order Nitrospirales; family Nitrospiraceae; genus JAICXS01. Next base: position 5,930 of record JAICXS010000027.1, on the reverse strand, counting down.
GTGTCCACGCGGTCGGAGCGATGACCGCACTCGATGTCTCCATGCTCAAAACGACGGTGCACGACTATCTGGGCAAATTTATTCAAGCCTATCAGGCCGTCAATCCACAAGAGAGCGCCATCCGCTGATTCATCGCTTATCTCGCCGCAGCCTTGATCACCACGACTTGCGGCTTGGCATTTTCAATCAACGTAGAGATCGGAAGCGAGCGAGGCATCGATGCCGGCAAGATGAATTCTGATTCCGGCAACATGGATAGGAGCCATTTGGGATATTGAATCTTAATGGCCACCCCGGTATCCGGGGACAATGGCCCAAGATTCGAGAACAGGTGTTCCGCGTCGGCCGGAGCCAACATCATCCCGATAACTTCCCCCTGTTCATTGAGCACCGGGCCCCCGCTATGCTGAAGCGGGGTCGCTAACGAGAGCGGCAGGATTCGAGGATCTCCATTCGCGTTGCCCGGCAACGGACGAAGCCGCGCTTCTTTCCAGATGACTTTTTCCACGCCATTCGTCGAGGGTGAGAGATCGCTGACCCATACGCGCTCGCCCACCTTGAGTTTGGTGCCATCACCGAGCCGAAGACCCGGCAGAGCGGGAGTGTCGTCTCCTTCCTCTACTTTTAATAAGGCCACATTGCTGAGCCGGTCTCGCAAGACAAGCGCCGCAGACAAGGCCCGCTCATGCTCGTAGACCGTCGCGTACGACTTACCGGCAACGAGATGGTACGCCGTCACCACATACCCGAACCCGACGCTGAATCCCGCGCCGGTAATCACTGGACGCGCCGGCTCAGAAACCGCCGGTACGGCCGGAAAGGCGGCCGGTACGCGCTTGGCCGGCACAGCCTGTGCCGGAGCATCGGTTTTCCTTGGGGTAGACTCAGCCACTTTCTGCTCGGCCGGCTCCGCACTCGGCGGAAGGCCGGCGTAGGTCTGCATTTTCGGAGCCGACATCAATCCTTGGGCCATGGTCTGGAGCAGCTCTGCCATTGCTTTTCCGACGACATCTAAGACCTTCTCTTCGGTATGCTGACCCGATGAAAAAATAGCATCTAGGAGAGGCTGATCCTTGCGATCGGTACTGCGGACCGACACGCTGGCTTTGGCATCGAGTGTGGGCCGTTCATTGACGAAGAGATTACAGTGCCCTTGCAATTCAATGTCCGGAGCAGCCGGTTCGATAAAGACATCGTACTGGCCGAGTTTCTTTTCTTTCACCACGTCTACTTTGGTGAAGGCATGGGACAGTGCCAATAACGCTCCTTTCTCAAATCCCGCACCTATCTGAAACACAAACGACGTCGTGCTGAACGGGCAACTGATGAGCTCCTGATCGGTCGCGTTTCTGATGGCGTCAGGAAGGACCAGAGCGGCGGTCAAGGGCAGCGGCTGGCCTTCTGTCGGAAGCGCCTGCGGGGGACGGACCGTGAGATACCGCGTCCGTGCCGCACAGGACATGGTGGATAAAACCGCCGCAAACAAAACACATCCCAGGAACGCGCGAGACATCATTGTGTTCATAACACCTCCAGTCCTTTCCGTCGATTATTGCCGGGCGATCGGAACGCTCGCCGGAGGCTCTTGCCGCAAGCGGGCCCCATATCGGCAGGCTTCATAGAGATCCCCTTGCGTCCTTCCGCAGAGCGACGCCCGCTGAGCCTCGTTGGCGGTCAAGGCCCAGATCTCTTCTCCGACGGCCTCGTAACATTTCACTTGATTCGCCGGACCGGAGACACGCGGGCAAAAGTTCAATCCGCTCTCAGGCTTGGACGTGACGTCGATGAAATTCTTCACCAGCCCGACGTAGCACCACGGTTGATAGTCCGGATTGCCCAATGAGCACATCCGGATGGATTCGTCTGGTTGCTGCAAACTATAGGAACTGATATCTCGCCCCAAGCTTTGATAACACGCGACGCGCATCGCCGATGGCGCGCCGTCGCAGGTGCGGGCGGCATCGGCCATGTCGCCATGGTTCAAATAGAGAATGATGGACGTCTGCATCAAGTAACAATCCATTAAATACCGGTCGTCCAACATCGAACAGGGGTGTAGCGGATCGCTCGCCTTGATCGGCACGAAGTCGGAATGCGGCACGTGCCGCCCATGCTCGACCACGGCGACGTGTGTCGACGCGGGAGTCGGATGATGCGGATGAATGGCATGCACCACATTTTCCATGAACGCGCCGCCATAACAGCTATGGCGATCCCAGTCATCTGTAAGAAGATCGCATCCGAGCAGTGCGCGTGGAAGGTCGTGCGCATAGAAGCTCGTGAACCCATGCCCCAGGGCATGCACGCACTGAAAGAGCAGCCATCGGCTCCCAGTCGCTGTACGATACGCCTGGCAGAGCGCGTTGATACGTTCCGAATCACCAACCAGCGATGGATCGAGCACATGCTCGAGATACGCTTGGATCACTCCATGATAGCAACCGGACTGAAAGAGTTCCGAGCAACGCGCAAACGTCTTTCCTACATCGGGATCCGATTGAAAGCCGGCGATCCCGATGGCATGTGCGTAGACATGACCGTCACGCTGCACATCTTCGTCCAACGCTCCAACTACCGATAGTACATCCATCGCCGTCGCCACTCCTGCCGCCTTCACGATGTGAAGCAAGGACGTCTCATAGCAGGTGTACTTTTCTCGCCCTTGCTTATTGCCACAGGCGCCGATCACAGTCATGGCACCGACTGGTGTGCTTCCATCCGGTGCTGGTCCTGCACCGGCAAGATCGGACAAGCCGTTTCCGAACAGGATTAACATCGCAATGAGTATAATCTGCTTCATCTGTTGTCTCCTCTCCACTTCTACCGATGTCCAGGTGGCGACGTCGGTGGTAGCACCGGAACGGGCAGCGGCGCGGGAGCTGGTGCAGGAACCGGCGCCGGGGGCGGCGTCGGCGGCGGCACCGGTGGCGGTACTGGCGGTGGCACAGGAGGCGGTGTCGGTGGCGGCACCGGGGGCGGCGTCGGTGGCGGCACCGGGGGCGGTATGGGTGGTGGCGTGGGCGGCGGTACAGGATGCGGCGCTGGCGGCGGTGTCGGTGGCGGCACCGGCGGCGGTGTGGGCGGTGGTGTCGGCGGTGGCACCGGGGGCGGCGTGGGCGGTGGCGTCGGTGGTGGCACCGGGTGCGGTGGCGGTGTGGGGGGTGGTGTCGGTGGCGGTACCGGGTGCGGCGCCGGAGGAGGCACCGGGGCCGGCGTTGGTGTCGGCGCCGGCCCAGGGCTTGTAGGTTGTCCGGCAGACTGGGAAATTGGGAATGGCGGTGTCATCATGACTTGGGGGACACGAATCTGCCCCACAGGTGGAGCGAGTGCCGCGGGCGGTATGCCGGACACGCCTGCCGTCACCGCCGTGTTAGCCGTCCCGCCGACCAGTCGTAACGTCTCTTTGGGCGTCTCTAATTTCGGGGGCACTTTGAGATCGGTCGCGGCCACGATCGCCGCAATCGGGAAGGGCGGCGTACCGATCCAGGTGCTCGGCGTGGGAGATTCCGTATTAGGCGACGCGATAAGATACTGACCTGGATTGATGATGGTCGTTTCGCCGCCCGACGTCAGCGTCACAGAGCCGACCTGTCCGATATTTGCAAGACCAACCTGCCGAGGAGAAAGTGCCGGGGGACCTAATGGCCCTTGGGGTACATTGCCCTTCGTCGATGCCGACGATTGTTCCAGTTCCTGAATCAGAGCTGGGACGCCCTCGTCGATCCACACCGTGAAATAAGCTTCTCGTGCCGCCATCGAGGCGGTTGGGGTCTGGATTTCGAACATCGACTCGGAAGCGGACGGATGACCGCCGATGGAACTGCGGATGGTGCCGCGGTCGAGTTGAATCACCATCTTGGAAGGACTTCGTCCGCTATGGACATAGTCGCGGATCGCGAAGCGGCTATTTTCTGCGATGGTAATCAGACTGTCGTCTTGAAATAAGATTTTGAGCCGCGAATGCGATTGGGTTTCGATCACATCATGCACGAACACTTCATCCTGCGCGCCGAGCGGCACGGGCTTGGACACGCCTTCGCGAGCGACATAAGCCTTGCCTTCCAGAGTCGTGACGAGCCCGATAGGGGCGGTTCCCGGCGAGCGCGCCGGTGAGGCCGCGATCGATAAACACAGACTTGCGACAAACAGGATACGCGCGAGGAAACTGGACATCGGCATGCGCCTCAAAAATTCCCGCTTAACGTCAGGGAGTACACCATGCGCTCATAATTGAAGAGCTGGAGATTGGACTTATCCCGGGTATAGCTATACTGGAGGCCAAGAAAGAGGTGTTGGGTGATCGGACGGGACACCCCTGCCGTGGCGATATAGATGTCGTCGTGCCGCACCGTTCGCCCACCGGCCGAAAAAAAATTAGGGTTATCGTAATTCTGCCGGTAATAATCGAATGTAAAATCCGGAGTCCACGTGTACACGGGCGGCACGCGGAGACCAGTCGTGAAGCGATGTCCCGTATAATCCCAATCGGCGTTACTGGCGACAAGTGCGACCGATGGCGATCCCCCGCCTGTCCGATCGGTATCGAAGATGTAGCCGACGCGGGCAATACCGGCATTCTCCGCGAAATGGTAGAACTGCGAGACGCCGACGAGCCAATTTTTGCCGTCTCTCGTTGAATTCAAGGCAAAACGATCGCTTTTGAAATCCTTGTTTTGATAGCCGAGTTGCAATTGCGTGAACCAATTGTCGCCTTCGCGGACGGAGAAGACCGGACGCAACGCATGTGAAACCAGAAAGGGGTCGCGTCCGACCGTGACATAATCGAAGAGATAATCCACCCGAGATTGAAACCGCCCATAGCGATGTTGCACATAGACCGACGGGGTATGATCTTGCACATCGAAGCCGCTCAGTGTGCTATGGAAGCTCTGATAAAAGCCGTAGGATGTGCCGATGGTCCACTGGTCCGTCTGTAACGCCCGATATTCCCCACGGACCGTGAAGACCGTGCGATAATCGCTTTTCTGCGAGATCCCCGTCGATCCGCCCGGCGGCTGCACCCCGAGCGGCAAGATTACGACATTGGTGTCGAACTGCGGGCTCACGCTGAAGCTCAAGTTCCACCGCTTTTGGGTTGCGGTCGGGATCGGTACCTGGGGTTGCGTGGGATCCAATCGTCTCCGCTCGGTACCCTGCGAGCCCTCTCGAATATTCATCAAATAGATTCGCGCCGCCTGCGCTAAGTCCGAGGCAGGTTCCGCCGCAATTGCCGCTTCAAATTCCGTGGCCGCCTCTTCATACCGGCCGAGGCCGTATTGCGCAACGCCGCGCTGATAGCGCCCTTCCGACATAAGATCGGGGCTCAATTGGATTGCCTTCGAGAGGGGCGCATCGGCCTTCTCATAGGCCCCCAGGCGGATATAGGTGAGTCCTTGAAAATAATAGACCAAGGGATCGTTCGGCAGCTGTGTTTGTGCGGCATTGAGATGGTCCAATGCCTCTTGATATTTCTCCTGATGGTACTGCGCCATCGCTAGTCCCAATTTGGCTCGGCCGGATGCCGGATCTCCCTCGACGGCAGTGCGGAAAAGCGTTTCCGCTTCTTGGTACCGTTTCGTTCGGATCAAGGTTTGGCCCAAATAATAACTGGCATCAGGATCGCTAGGCTTGGCATCCAACGCTTGCCGAAAAAGCAACATCGCCTCCTGATATTGGCCCTCATTGAATTTGAGCATACCCTTGGACAGAGCGAGATCGTATTGTTGAGGATTGATCGAGACTTGCGCCATGGCGTGATCAAACCAAAGGAGACTGCACCCGACGAATAGCGCGGTGAGCCATTGGCTCGCCTTAATCACAGCAGTCTTCCTCGTCGGACATGAATCTCCCTAAAGAACTCCCCTGAGTCCTCCGCAGCATTCATACGACGAAGCAGGGCGTCCCACTATCCGAAAAAGACCTTTTGGAAT
>JAICXS010000350.1 GCA_025934615.1 Nitrospiraceae bacterium | reverse complement strand
CTATGTCAATGAGACTTAAGTCCTCCGGGGGTGCAAGGGTGAGGACAGCGTGGCGGGTATAGCTTCTTTTGGTTTCTGATAGAAATTCTTCCCTTCTCTTTTATAGCAACCACACAACCGGGTCCCATGCCCGTACCCGCCCGATGGAGACGAGACCCTTCGCAAGCCACTCCCCCCGGTATCCCTCGTCAGGTGTTATTACGGTGTTAAGGAAACGAACAAAAGTAGTGGAAGGGCGATAGAGAGAGGTAAATGGAAAGAAGGTGCTGAACCGACGACACTACAGTAATGACAAAGGGATTACCCATATCTTCAGTGACATAAGTAATCCCCCTGCAATTGAACCCCAAGCGAGTGCGCTACCGGGCTGCGCTACGCCCCGACTGTGTTCGCGATCCCATTAAGCTCGATCGTTCTGGCAATGGGCCTCTTATCGATCATAGGAATCCATAATTTTCAAAATGGTATGGAGTTCCCCCCGTACACGCGCAGCCAGCACATGAGGCCTCATCTCCTTACCGACCTGTCGAGTCCGTCGAGCCCAAAAACGTTTGAGCCCAGCAATCGTATATCCCTCTTCGTACAACATGCGCTTAATTTCGAGGACCTGTTCGACATCGCGCCGGACATACAGACGTTGATTGCCACGACTTTTACGGGGTTTTAAAAACTTGAATTCAGATTCCCAAAAACGCAAAACATAGGCGGGAAGCTTGGCAATCTCACTGACTTCTCCGATTTTGTAAAAGACCTTGCTGCCCAGCGGGGGCTTAGCCGGCATTATCGCCCCTCGTGCGACGTCCCGTGAAGATGCTATTGATTGACGTACTTTTTGAACACCTGGCTTGGGCGGAAGGTCACGACACGACGGGGAGTGATTCCGATTTCCTGCCCGGTTCGAGGATTTCTCCCTTTCCGCGCGCCTTTGCTGCGGACCATAAAATTTCCGAACCCGGCGATCTTCACCGACTCTCCCTTTTGCAGCACCGACTTCAGGAGATTGAGGATGAGTTCTACGATATCCGCGGCCTCTTTTTTCGACACGCCAACTTTTTCAAAAATTTCGTTGGCAATATCGGCCTTTCTCATCCCTCCGCCTTGCTGACCAGCCGCTTGATGCTCTTCTTTTGGAGACGGTTCCAATTCTGCCCCCCGATGTTAGATTTTCCAATAACTTATGCGAGGTCTTCGGCCGTGTCAAGGAAATTCTTGATGGGAGGGATTCTCGCCATCATTTGGGAGAAGCTTGTACTCGATACTGTCTGCCAACGCTTGCCAACTCGCCTCCATGATATTCTCGGAAACTCCGACCGTTCCCCATTTCTCTTTATGGTCGCCGGACTCCAGGAGGACGCGTACTTTCGATTTCGTTCCGCGACTGGCCGTAAGCACACGCACCTTATAATCAAGCAAGGTGACTTCTCCGAGCTGCGGATAGAATTTTTCTAACGCCTTTCGCAACGCATGGTCCAACGCGTTGACCGGGCCCACACCGACGGCAGCCGTATGTTCAATAGATTCCCCGACTTTCACCATCACGGTGGCCTCTGAAATCGGCGCCTCCGTCGAATTTCGTTTCTCAACGATGACACGGAATCCCAGCAGCTCAAATGAGGACTTATGCCGGCCGACCGCTTTTCGCATCAACAGTTCCAGCGAACCTTCCGCGCCTTCATACTGATAGCCTTGGCTTTCCAGTTCCTTGAGCGTTTCCAAGAGTTCCTTGAGCTTCGGGTTCTGTTTCGTCAACGCGATGCCATACTCTTCGACCTTGGCCAATAGTCCACTTCGTCCCGTGTAATCGGACACCAGCATGCGTTGCCGGTTTCCCACCGCCTCCGGAATGACGTGCTCATAGGTGGCAGGATTCTTCTGCACGGCATGGATATGGATACCTCCCTTATGGGCAAAGGCCGAATCGCCGACATAGGGTTGATGCTTGTTCGGCATCAAATTGGCTATCTCCGTCACAAAGTTTGAGACTTCGCGTAGGCGACCAAGACGGTGATCGCTGAGCGTCGACCGTTTCATTTTGAGCTCGAGATTCGGCAGAATGGAACAGAGATTGGCATTGCCGCATCGTTCACCGATCCCATTGATCGTGCCTTGGACTTGGACAATGCCTGCTTCAATCGCCACTAACGAATTGGCTACAGCCATTTCGGTATCGTTATGGGCATGAATACCTAATGGCACCGGGCAGGCCCGCTTTACGGCGAGACAGATTTCCTTGATTTCCCATGGCATCGTGCCCCCATTGGTATCGCAGAGAATGACGCGCTCCGCACCCTCCTCAACCGCCCGCTGGATCGTCAGCAAGGCATAGTCGGGGTTCGCCTTATAGCCATCGAAAAAATGCTCCGCATCGTAAAACACTCGCCGGCCCTTCGCACGCAGATAGGCCACCGAGTCGCCAATCATTTCCAAATTCTGAGCGAGAGAGATTCGCAACGCGTCCGTTACGTGCAGTGTCCAAGTTTTCCCGAACAGCGTGATGGTGCTCGTATCGGCCTGGAGCAGGGCCTGAATATTCGTGTCTTTCCTGACCGGATTATCGGCCTTCCGCGTAGAGCCGAAGGCGACGACCGTCGCATGGTGCAACGGAATGGTCTTCATCATCCTGAAAAATTCAATGTCCTTCGGGTTCGCACCCGGCCAGCCTCCTTCGATGTACTGCACACCGAGTTCGTCCAACTTGTGCGCCACACGCACCTTGTCTTCAGCCGAAAAACTGACATCCTCGGCTTGGGCGCCGTCACGTAATGTCGTGTCGTAAACTTCGAGGACCGGCGAGACGTCGGAGGTGAGGGTCGGGGACCCAGCAGATTGCGCCGCTTGCTCGCCTTGTTCCTTCATGACGTCTTTTTTACGCTTGGCTTTCATGATGCCTTGGTTAAGGGATGAATGACGGTGTATCATCCAGCCCAAAAGCCGCATGCAGCGATCGGATCGCTAACTCCACATACTTCTCATCGATCACGCAAGAAATTTTAATTTCCGACGTGCTGATCATTTGAATATTTACGCCTTCCCGGGACAGCACCTCGAACATTTTGGCGGCTACTCCGGAATGGGTCCGCATGCCAACCCCGACAAGGGACACTTTGGCAATGGACTCGGTCACAGTCATTGACTTGGCTTCGATCTCTTTGACGACGCGCTGAACCAGATCGACGGCCTTGCGCAGATCTGCCCGTGGAATCGTAAACGAAATATCCGTGAGCGCGCCTTGTCCGACATTTTGAATGATCATGTCGACGAGAATGTTGGCGTCGGCCACCGGCCCGAACACGCGCGCCGCAATACCGGGCCGATCCGGAACGCCGACGATGGTGATTTTGGCTTGGTTGCGGTCTCCGGTCACGCCGGAGACCATGACTCGTTCCATGTCTGCGTCTTCTTTAGCCACGAGCGTTCCCTGCCCTTCCTTGAAACTGGATTGCACCTCGATCGACACTCCATACCGCGCCGCGAATTCGACTGAACGACTCTGCAACACTTT